>CAJWCA010000277.1 GCA_913020395.1 uncultured Cellvibrionales bacterium
ATCAAAATCGTCCAGCGTGCCAAACAGTGGATCAACATTGCGATAATCGCTGATGTCATAACCAAAATCTTTCATGGGTGACTTGAAGAAAGGCGATATCCAAACCGCATCCACGCCGAGGCTCTTGATATAATCAAGTTTATTAATAATGCCTCTTAAATCGCCAATGCCGTCACCATTGCTATCCATCAAACTTCTCGGATAAACCTGGTAGATTACGGCTCCACGCCACCACAATTCATTATTCATCAATTTAACTCAACTGC
The DNA here is from genome assembly GCA_913020395.1 of uncultured Cellvibrionales bacterium. Lineage (GTDB taxonomy): Bacteria > Pseudomonadota > Gammaproteobacteria > Pseudomonadales > Cellvibrionaceae > CAJWCA01. Next base: position 267 of record CAJWCA010000277.1, read on the forward strand.
TTCACTATTCACTGATATATTAAAATACTGGTCTTTACTCGGTCTTTAACGCTACTGGGGCAAGGCTTTAAAACGAATCGCCAAGCCTCCGCTGCTCGCCAGCTTAAAATTCAAGGTTTCACCTTTTTGTACTTTTTGGGTTTCTATCACTAGATCGTAGGGTTTGCTTAGCCAATCTGCGTTTTCACCGTCGCGATAAATTTGTGCTTCGTATTTGCGACCAGCCTCTAGAAAGTCGGTAGAAAAGCTCACTGCACGGGGCTCTTCATCTGTCAGTGCGCCTACAAACCAGTCGTCGCCATCACGCGCCTGCCTGGCAAATACAACGTAGTCGCCCACTTCGCCGGCCAGCGCACGACTGTCTTGCCAGTCGGTTGGCACATCTCTAATAAACTGAAATGCGGGCATACGAGCTTCGTAATTCTTAGGCAAATCCGCAGCCATCTGGATAGGGCTGTAAAGCACCACATAGAGCGACAGCTGTTTTGCCAAAGTGGTTCTGACTCGGTTCTCGGCGTCGAGGCCATTGAAACCCAGATCAAAGATTCCTGGTGTAAAGTCCATGGGTCCCGAGAGCATACGAGTGAAAGGTAATACCGCCGTATGTTCCGGTGTATTAGGGGGTGAGCCCCACGCATTGTATTCCTGACCCCGCGCACCTTCGCGAGCGATCCAGTTGGGATAGGTACGGCGCAATCCAGTATCTTTAATGGGCTCGTGGGTATTGATACTGATTTTGCGTTTCGCCGCCTCGGTCACAGAGTGCAGGTATTCGCCAACCATAAACTGCCCGTCGTGCCATTCGTGGCGGGCAACGCCCATCTCATCAACGCGTTTTATTTTTCCACCATCAGCTACATACCCCGTTTTTACCTGACGCACACCCATGTCTTGGTAAAGGTCATAAGCATCGCCCATTTGATTTCGATAGTTGGTGACGCTGCCGGACGTTTCATGGTGACCAATAATCCGCACACCTTTTTGTTTGCCGTAGTCAGACAGGGCTTTCAGATCAAAATCATCATAGGGATTTGTAAAGCTGAACACGTCGCCGTTGTCATACCAGCTTCCGTCCCAACCAACATTCCAGCCTTCTACCAATACGCCATCAAATCCATACTTGCTGGCAAAATCCATGTAACGTTTGGTTTCAGATGTGGTGGCACCGTGTTTTTCACCAGACCCCCAGGTATTGGCGGCAAGGTGCATGCCCCACCAGATGCCGACATATTTTCCGGGTTTTACCCAGGAGACATCACCGAGCTTGTTCGGCTCGTTGAGATTCAAAATAAGATCGGAATTTAACAGGCCTTTTGCATCTGGGCTGATTTGCACCGTCCGCCAAGGTGTTACAAACCCGGGTTTCACTTTTACCCGAGTGCCATCGGACCAAGGCGTAAGATCTGCTTTTAATGTGCCGCCACGTTTTTGGTCCAGGGTCATGCCCGCATAGTCGACCAGCGCCGCTTCATGAATGCTCATGTGAACGCCGGAGCCCGTTTTAAACGTAAAAGGAGTATGGGCACGATCCACGTCGAGAAACGGCGTGGTATTGTAATCGTATTCGTAGCGATTCCAGCCACGGGAGGGAATCCACCAGGCCGTTGCGTTTTCACTGCTGGCAATACGAAACTCAGTTAATTCGTCTGTGATTGACAGCTCAGTCGCCGCGCCCTGTTCTGGCACCTCATAACGAAAACCGATGCCGTCGTTAAAGACTCGAAAACAAACGTTAAAGCGCACACCTGCCTTTCCAGCACGAGTCCACTCAACATTGAGCTCCTCGTGATTGTCTCTAACGAACTTTCGTTCGCCCCAGGGCTGAGTCCAGGTTTGATCCGTGTTAGATATCTCGCTGTCGCTAATAGAGAAACCTTCTGACAAGGAAGGCGCTTTGGCAAACAATATGCCCAGCGGTGAGTTTTCAATAAGGACCTGTTTGTTATACGTCAATTGATAGGAGGGAACACCACCCTCATCATTAACCTGCACTTGAATTTTTCCATCAGGCGAACTAACGGTCACAGACTTTGCCTGCAAAAACGGACTGACTAACAGCCCCAGCAGGATCGTTAAAGTCGTTGGATAACAAACAAATGCTCTCATAGATCTTTCCATTTATTTTTACTGATTTGTGTCTTTATCATAATCAGCAAGGTCCCACTCTGACAATCATGTGCATACGTATTCAGTGCAGATATTTTGTTATAAGGGTCCATTAAAGCTGCTCGGAATGAGAGGTAAAATTCAAACCGCAACGCGCGATGAACTCCTCAATTTTGTCGAGTTTGTAGCGGTCCTCATCGGCCTTTGCCGGGCGCAGCTTTTTCGGGTCTGGGTAAATGCCGTAGCCGGCCAGCAGGCAGTACCATGACATTGGGGTATAAGAGGTATGAATCTTCTGCTGTTCAAATTCGCGGCTGAGGTTCTGCCCCTTCATCCAACAATCGAGAATGGACTCCAATGTTGAGGAAATTTTGTTATTAGATCCGTTGTCGCGCCAATATTGCGAATCATTGCGGGAGTTAAGAATGTAATGAGCGACAATGTAATCTCGAATACTCTCAAAACCGCGATTGGCCCGTTCATTAAAGGCGCCCTGTCCCCGCGACGTGAAACCATCCTGCTCATAGGTCTGCATAAAATCATAAACAGTATTACACACAAGGTTCAGTGCGGTGGCTTCCAGCGGCTCAATAAAACCCTGAGACAAACCCACTGCCAGGCAATTGGAGTGCCAATGTTCTGTTACCCGTCCCACCTTCATTTTCAGGTGACGGGCCTGCACATCACTGTCTAACATGCCAAGGTGCGACCGCAACTCTGTCTCAGCTTGATCCGCTGAGCAATGTGCCGCGCTAAACACATAACCATTACCAATTCGGTTAACCAGAGGGATTTCCCAGGCCCAACCACTGGACAGAGCCGTGGCGACCGTTTGTGAACCGATTGCGCCTTCCTGCGGTGTGGGGATAACCACGGCGGAGTCGTTAAATAGATTGTCCCCGTATTGAACAAAGGGAACTTTGAGTGTTTGCTGGATTAGACGAGCGGCAAAGCCGGAACAATCGATGAAAAAATCGCCCTCTACGACAAAACCGTCTTCACCGATCAGTTGTGAAATTTCACCCTGAGAGTTCTGTTTCACATCGACAATCTTTGCCTGCTGATGCACCACCCCTCGGGATATCGCTTTCTCCCGCAGAAACTCACCCAACAAATTGGCATCAAAGTGATAACCATATTCAACCAAAAAGGGGAAATGATGCGCGGCTTTGGGGCCCAATTTGTTGTCTGCCAAAAATGCAGATAGGAAGTAGGAGTCAGGGTGCGCAGACACCTCCACCCCCTGACGACGAAGTGCACTGTTGTAATAGAATGCCCCGGCGGTATGCTGATCCACCTGCGTGGGAAAGGGGTGAAAATAACGGTCGAACCCTTCTTTATGAGACCACCCAGAAAAACTGATGCCATTTTTATAGGTCGCATTACAGCGAGGCATCCACTCAGACTCCTCGACCCCTATGTCGTCAAAAAATACTTTTAACCGGGGCGTGGAACCCTCTCCAACGCCCACGGTGTTAATGGCCGGCGACTCGACCAGCGTAATGTTTACACCTTTGTCGCCCCACTGAGCAATCATGGCATTGGCCGCAATCCAACCAGCGGAGCCTCCACCGAGTATGACAAAGTGTTTATCGCGAAGTGGCATCAGCCCAACTGCTCCCGATGCGATTTGAAATTCAATGCACAGCGACGAATAAACTCTTCAATCTGCGGTAGTGAATGTTTGTTGGCCATTTCATTACCCGCTTTAAGCTGGTCTTGATTGGGGTAAATGCCATAACCCGCCAACAGGCAATGCCAGGAAATCGAGGGGTAATAGTTATCGATGTCTTGACGATCCAGTTCATCACTCAAATTTTTGCCCGATACCCAGGTCTGTAAAATTGAGCGCAATGAGGTTGAGAGCTTTTCATTGCGGGCATTGGCCAACCAATACTCACTGTCAGTTCTTGAGTTCACACGATAATGGGCCACAATGTAGTCGCGCACACGCTCAAAGCGCGTACTCACACTCGCATTAAAGTCCTTGCGATGGGTATCGCTGAAACTTCCCTTCTCGTAGGCCTCAATAAACCCTTGCACAGTTTCCTGCACCAGGTGTAGGGCTGTCGCCTCTAGCGGCTCAATAAACCCTTGAGACAAACCCACGGCCAAGCAGTTTTTTGACCAATGTTGTTGCACCTGCCCCACTTTCATCTTCAGGTGGCGAGCTTCAACATCGCTATCCAGTAAACCAAGATGGGCACGCATCTCCGTTTCCGCCTCATCGGCAGAACAGAACGATGAACTGAAGACATAACCATTCCCCACTCTGGATGTCAGTGGAATCGACCAGGCCCAGCCATTTTTCATGGCGGTTGAGATTGTTTGAGATTCGATTCTCTCAGTGCTGGGTGTGGGCATGACCACGGCAGAGTCATTAAACAGGTTGTCGGCAAAGGAATTAAAGGGTGTTTTTAATGTTTGTTGTATCAACAGTGCCCTGAATCCAGTGCAGTCCAGGAAGAAGTCGGCCGCCAAAGTCTCACCGGCGTCAGTCACAACACTTTCAATATCACCGGCACTGTTCAGATTCACATCGGTGACTGTGGCAGTAATTCGTTCAACACCACGTTCGTGTGCTTTTTCGGCCAGGTACTTCCCCAGCAAACTGGAGTCGAAATGGTAGCCGTAGTTAATTTCAAAAGGAAAACTGTCTTGGGCAATTGGCGACAGTTTGTGTTTTGCCAAATGGCTTGCTAAAAAAAAGTGATCGGGATGCCCCTCCACATCAACACCCTGACGGCGCACATAACTGTTGTGGAAAAAGGCGGGCGCGGTGTAGTCATCGGGTTGCGCGGGGAACGGGTGAAAATATTCTTCAAATCCAGGTTTTGTAGACCAGCCCCTAAAACTGATGCCCGCTTTATAGGTTGCATTGCACCGGGGCATCCACTCGGCCTCTTCAATACCGAGGGAGTCCATAAAACCTTTGAGCTGTGGTGTAGAACCTTCACCAACGCCGATGATGCCGATATCCGCCGACTCCATCAGGGTGATGTCAATGTTCTGGTCTGCCCATCGCGCTGCCATCAGGTTGGCCGCCATCCAGCCAGCCGTGCCGCCGCCCACAATCAGAATCTTTTTTCTTGTCTGTTCCATTACTTCAAAGCCTCTCGCCCGAAAACACAAAAACCGCCCGAAAGAAAATCCGGGCGGCTTGGGTCTAGATCAGTTCAAGCCTTAGTAGCTATACGAGAAACCGACAAAGAACTGACGTCCGAACTCGGAGTATTCTGCCACGGCGATACTGGAACCGTAGTTGGCGGAATTGGCCTCGTCTGTCAGGTTATTAACCTGGGCGAGAAGCTTGAATCCATTGTCGAAGTCGTAGCTTGCCTGCATATCCACTACCGTATATTCATCGGCCATCGTCAGAGTTGAACCGCCTGGTGTGGCGCCGGCGTAAACATATTCATCGCGGTAGCGAATGTTCATGTTTGTGCTGAAGTTACCCACATCCCAGAAAACCGTTGTGCTCCAAACATTCTCGGAAAGGCCAGGCAGAGGCAAGACCAGATTCGGGAAGTTGTTGCCGCCGTCTACAGAGGTTTCACTCTCGGTGAAAGAGTAACTTGCTGTTAGTCCCAGACCTGAAAAGATACCCGGCAATGAAGTAAAGGTTTGTGTGTAGGCAAATTCCAGACCGCGGATGTAACCACCCATGTCGTTATTGCGCACGGTTTGATATTGACCTTCAACCGTTCCTGCTGGCGCCACAATACCAATTTCTGACCAGGCAATATCACCTTCCTGATATGTAATGGTTTCAATCAAAGACTCAATGTCTTTGTAGAAGAACGCAACAGTCGCAGCGCCGCCGTCATCAAAATAATGCTCGTAGGAAACATCAAGCTGAGTGGCACGGAAGGGGTCGAGGTTGGGGTTACCCTTCGCCCAAACGTTGTAGCGAGGGCTCACACCGTCATTAGCGGTATCAATCCATGAACCTGCACCACCACGCAGTTGATAAACGGGTGGACGACC
>CAJWCA010000278.1 GCA_913020395.1 uncultured Cellvibrionales bacterium
ACTATGCAAAACAGCCCTCGTTATGATCAGGTAGTTGAAGAGGTGGGTGAGTTTCTCGCCCAGCGTGTAGAGGTTTGTCGAGATGCGGGAATTGCCGCTGATCAACTGCTATTGGATCCCGGGTTTGGTTTTGGCAAAAGCCTCGAACATAATTTGGCTTTGCTTAAACATCTCGATCGTTTGGTCGCGATGGGTATGCCGGTATTGGCTGGTCTCTCCCGAAAATCCATGATTGCGCATTTACTGGGACGTGACGTAGATAAAAGAATGCCAGCCAGTATTGCCCTAGCATTGATTGCTGTACAAAAAGGTGCGCATATTGTGCGTGTGCACGATGTCGCTGAAACCAGTGATGCCCTTAGAATAAACCAGGCCCTGCAATTGCTCGGCGAATAATAAGTAAAAGACCAGGACTATATGCATGAGTAGACAATTTTTCGGTACTGATGGTATTCGGGGTCGCGTTGGTGATTCACCGATTACGCCCGATTTTGTACTTAAACTAGGCTGGGCTGCGGGCTGTGTATTGGCTGAGCGCGCCACAGGTAATAAACGTATATTGATCGGCAAGGACACCCGCATTTCAGGCTATATGTTTGAATCTGCCCTGCAAGCCGGTTTGATTAACGCCGGTGTTGATGTGGGTTTATTGGGGCCGATGCCCACTCCCGCCATTGCGTATTTAACCCGGACGTTTCAGGCTCAGGCGGGCATTGTCATTAGTGCCTCCCACAATCCCTACGAAGACAATGGCATAAAATTCTTTAGCTCTACCGGCACTAAGCTGCCAGATGATGTGGAGCTGGCGATAGAGGCCCAGCTCGAAAAACCAATGATGACCGCCGAGCGCCTGGGTAAGGCGCGACGAATTGAAGACGCGGCCGGTCGTTATATCGAGTTCTGCAAGGGAACCATGCCCTGGGGTTTTGGTTTGCAGGGCGTGAAGATTGTGCTCGATTGCGCAAATGGGGCAACTTATCATATTGCGCCCGATGTTTTCCGGGAGCTGGGCGCAACCGTTATTCCCTTGGCCGTAGAGCCGAATGGCACGAACATTAATCGGGCGTGTGGCTCTACTAGTCCGGAAATGTTGCAGGAGAAGGTGCTGGAAAATGGTGCTGACTTGGGTATTGCGTTTGATGGTGATGGCGATCGACTCATCTTTGTTGATGACAAAGGAGAATTGGTTGATGGCGATGAGATTCTCTACATTATTGCGGCGGCAAAACAAAAGAGTGATGTCGGAATAAGGGGTGTTGTTGGCACCTTGATGAGCAACTATGGCTTTGAGCTGGCACTGCAACGCTTGGATATTCCCTTTGTGCGGGCCAAGGTGGGTGATCGCTACGTTATTGAAGCGATGAAGGAAAACGGTTGGCAGTTGGGCGGTGAAAATTCCGGCCACATTATTTGCAGTGATGTGACCACAACCGGAGATGGCATTATTGCGGCTCTTCAGGTGATGTTGGCGCTGGCCTCTTCAGGCAAAACGCTGCACGAACTCAAGGAAGGCATGCATAAAATGCCTCAGGTCATGATCAATGTCCGCATGGCAAGCCGGCAGGACCTTTCCGGGAATGAGCTGGTTCAGGGCGCAGTTGCCCGTACTGAAGCCGTTTTGGGTGAGCGTGGACGGGTTCTGTTGCGACCTTCTGGCACCGAACCTGTTGTTCGGGTCATGGTTGAAGGCGAAGATTTGGCCGAGGTTAAGCAGTTGGCTCAGGAGCTGGCTGAAACCGTTGAAGGTGCGCTGGGATAGTTTAACAAAAACTGATTGTTGGGCGTTGCGTGTGGAGCCGTTCTCCAGTACCATTGGCGCCCGTTTTGCCGAGAGGCTATTTAAAGTGGGGACTGAATGCGGCGTCAACTAGTTATTGGAAACTGGAAGATGAATGGCTCGTCAGTAAGTAATAGGGACCTGGTGTCTTCTTTGCTTGCAGGTGTCGGTGAAAACCCGGCAATGGCAGCTGAATTAGCCGTTTGTGTGCCTTCGGTTTACTTGTCGTCAGTAAAATCTCTTTTGGGAGATTCGGCGATCAAGGTCGGTGCGCAGAACGTTAGTCAATATGACAAAGGGGCATATACCGGAGAGGTGTCTGTCTCGATGTTAAGTGATTTGGCTATCCCCTATGTCTTGTTGGGGCACTCTGAAAGACGAGCGCTCTTTGGTGAGAGCTCCGAGCTTGTGGCGGAAAAATTTTCCGCAGCCAAGTCAGCGGGGCTAACACCAATAGTGTGTGTCGGTGAGACTCTCGAAGAGAGGGAATCTGGAAGCACACTGGCAGTGATCGAATCCCAGCTTCAGGCGGTGTTAAGTCGTTGTGAGGCCGGAGAGTCACTGAATTGTATTATTGCCTATGAGCCTGTTTGGGCTATTGGCACTGGCCTTACCGCCACTCCAGAGCAAGCACAAGAAGTACACCACTTCATTCGTGGTTTGCTGGGTGAAAACGGTGAGGCAACGAGTATTTTGTATGGCGGCAGTGTGAAAGCAGACAGTGCGGCAGAGTTGTTTGCCCAGGCAGACATCGACGGCGGCCTGGTAGGTGGGGCTTCCCTGAAAGCGGCGGAGTTTTTGAGCATCTGGCAGGCGGCGAGCCGCTCCAGCGTCTGAGACGAACGGCCCAGCAGGCATAGCTAAAACCTTACAGGCAAAGCCAAAAAGAGATAGAGAGATTCATGGAACAATTAATTTTAGTGGTACATATACTGGCAGCAGTGGGCATTATTGCTCTGATTCTGCTTCAGCAGGGCAAGGGCGCAGAAGCTGGAGCTTCATTTGGTGCGGGCTCTTCACAGACTGTTTTTGGCAGTGGTGGCGGCGGTAACTTTTTTACCCGCGCAACCGCTGTTTTTGCTACGGTCTTTTTTGTGACAAGTTTTGGTTTGGCAATAACGGCGAAAAACAAAGCCGCTATTGAGTCTGGCGTGGGTATCCCCACCTTGATCGAAGGGTCCTCTCAGCAGTCTGATATTCCAGCTGCGGGCACTGTGGATTCAGATATCCCGGTAGCAGAAAGTGATGCCGGATCAGACGTGCCGTCGTCCGAAAGTGACGTGCCATCCGATATTCCTGCGACAGAAGGTGCAGGTACTGAAGAAAGTCCTCAGTAATACAGTTTTTGCCCAAGTGGTGGAATTGGTAGACACGCTATCTTGAGGGGGTAGTGGCGTAAGCCGTGCCGGTTCAAGTCCGGCCTTGGGCACCATCTAACAGAGCTCGGCAACAATGCCGGGCTTTTTTTTGCTCTTTTTTTGAGTGCTTCTGCGGTCCCAATGGGGTGCACCCAAGTAATTGAAAAATAACTGTAATTAAGTTATTTTGAGGCTTGACCCTACGGGGACTCATCCCTATAATGCACGGCCTTGGTTGAGGGATCGCAACTCACCAAGTTGATGATGCGGGGTGGAGCAGCCTGGTAGCTCGTCGGGCTCATAACCCGAAGGTCGTTGGTTCAAATCCAGCCCCCGCTACCAAATTTTTGCATCGACCAGGATGCAATTGAGAAGGCCCCTTTTTAGGGGCTTTTTCGTATCCGTCCTTCGGGAGGGAGAACAAGCTGCAGAGGCCTGCAGCAGCAATTCGAAATGGGCCTAGGGCCCTTTTTTTGTTTTTGAAAATCAATATTTTGTTGTTTATCAGGTGCTTATAAGAGTATGGCGTCCAGACAAGAGCAGTTAATAGTGCTGATTAAACCCGTGGTCGAGTCTTTGGGCTGTGACTTATGGGGCCTGGAATATATGTCCCAGGGCCGTCATTCCACTCTGCGCCTGTTTATTGATGGTGAAAATGGCGTTTCGCTGGAAGATTGTGAAAAAGTCAGTCGCCAGGTTAGCAGTGTTATGGATGTTGAAGATCCCATTGCCGGAGAGTATACCCTGGAGGTTTCTTCTCCTGGCGCGGATCGTCCTCTATATACGCTTGAGCAGTTTACCCGTTATGTGGGTGAGCAAGTGGCCATCCGTTTGCGTGTTCCCTTTGAGGGCCGGCGTAAATTTGCAGGATTGTTAAGCGGCGTCGAAGGTGACGACGTAAGGGTGGTGGTAGATGATTTTGAATATCTATTACCAATAGAATCTATTGATAAAGCGAATATTATTCCTCAGTTTTGAGGGCAGAGTTCAACGAGGCAAAGCATGAACAAAGAAATATTGCTGGTCGCCGATGCGGTGTCTAACGAGAAAGGTGTCGACAAGGACATTATTTTTGAAGCGATTGAATTGGCTTTGGCAACCGCCACCAAAAAACGCTACGAAGAAGAGTCAGACATTACAGTTGTGATTGATCGCGATAGTGGTGAGTATGTCACCACACGTCGTTGGACTGTTGTTGACGACGATACGATGGCGGTGCTTGGCACAGAGTTCACCACTGAAGAGGCGAAAGAAGCCAATGAAGATCTTCAGATCGGTGATGTGCATGAAGAAGTGGTTGAAAATGTTGGCTTTGGTCGCATTGCCGCTCAAACGGCCAAGCAAGTTATTGTGCAAAAAGTCAGAGAAGCTGAGCGTGCACAGGTTGTCGACGAATATCAGAGCCGTATTGGTGAGTTGATTAACGGCACCGTTAAAAAGGTGACTCGCGACAACATTATTGTTGACCTTGGAAATAACGCTGAAGGCCTGTTACCAAGGGATCAGTTGGTCGGGCGGGAAGTGTTCCGCATGGGCGATAGAATACGCACCTTACTTTTGGATGTGCGTTCCGAAGTGCGTGGTCCCCAGTTGTTCTTGAGCCGCTCCTGTCCTGAGATGTTGGTTGAGTTGTTCAAGATTGAAGTGCCTGAAATTTCTGAAGAAGTGATTGAAATTAAAGCTGCAGCGCGCGACCCCGGTCTGCGCGCCAAAATTGCGGTTAAAACCAATGACGGTCGTATCGATCCGGTGGGTGCCTGTGTGGGTATGCGTGGTTCACGTGTACAGGCTGTGTCTAATGAATTGGGCAATGAGCGAATTGATATCATTCTCTGGGATGACAACGCACCGCAGTTTGTGATCAATGCGATGGCGCCTGCGGAAATTGAATCGATTGTTGTTGATGAAGATGCAGGCTCCATGGATGTATCGGTGTCGGAAGATAACCTGGCTATGGCTATTGGGCGCGGCGGACAGAATGTACGTTTGGCCTGTGAGCTCACCGGCTGGGAAATCAACGTCATGAGTGTTGAAGAGTGGCAGTCCAAACAAGCCCAGGAAACGGGTACTTATCTGGATGTGTTCATGGAAGCCCTCGACATTGACGAAGATGTTGCCGAAGTGCTGGTTGAAGAAGGATTTACATCTCTCGAAGAGGTGGCTTATGTGCCTCTGGAAGAAATGTTGGGAATCGACGGGTTTGATGAAGATATTGCAGAAGAACTTCGCTCTCGTGCGAAAGACGCTCTGTTGACCCAGGCCCTGGCCTCTGAAGAGAAACTGGAAAATAACGAACCTGCCGAAGACTTGTTGAACATGGAAGGCATGGATAAACACCTTGCCTTCATTTTGGCCAATCGCGGTGTTATCTGCATGGAAGACCTGGCAGAACAGGCAGTTGATGACCTGGTAGATATTGAAGAGCTCGATGCGGAGCGCGCGGGCGCGCTGATCATGAAGGCCCGTGAGCCCTGGTTTGCCGATGAGCAAAGTGAAGCAGGCGAGTAAATAACTGAGGAGTTAAAATGGCTGAAGTAACGGTAAGTGAACTCGCCACATCGGTAGGTGCCTCGGTTGAGCGTCTACTGACACAAATGAAAGATGCGGGTTTGAATCATTCGGCTGCAGATGACGCAGTGTCTGATGAAGAAAAGCAGACATTGCTGGGCTTTTTAAAAACAAGTCACGGTGAAAGTACAGCTGCACCAAAGAAAATTACTCTTAAGCGCAAAACTACCAGCACATTGAAGGCCGGAAGTGGTAGCGCACGCAGAACCGTCAATGTAGAGGTTCGCAAAAAGCGGACCTATGTTAAGCGTGATGCGGAAGAGCTAGATGCCCCAGAAGTTGCGGCGCAAGAAGAAAGCCCTAGTATTGACGAGGCCGAACTAGCCAGGCTAGCGGCTGAAGAATTGGCGGCCAAAGAAAAAGCAGAAGCGGCCGCAGCAAAAGCGGTTGAAGAGGCCGCCAGGTCTAAGGCCGGTGCTGAAGTGCCAGAGCGAGCCTCCAGGGTAGATGATGTTGAACTTATTCGCCAGGCGGCATCGGGTCGCCGCAAGGCCGAAGAAGAAGCGCTAAAACGCAAGCAACAAGATTCGGCGCAAGCCAAAAAAGCCGGACAAAAAGCAGAAGAACAAAAAGCTGCGGCACAGAAGGCGGCCGACGCAGAATTGCTGGCGAAAAAAG
>CAJWCA010000279.1 GCA_913020395.1 uncultured Cellvibrionales bacterium
TGAGTATTTCTATTTGGAGCACATGCCATTACTCCTGGTCTATCATTACAAATTCCAGTTGTTGTATTCCTTCTATCTAGAAACTCACAAGTATCTCGTATTGTTTTTCCCTTACAAGCTTCTATGGCTTCTTTAGGTGGCATTCTTTTGCCTTGGGATGTTGTTGTCAGTGCCCCTGACAATGACGGTCAAAATCGCCCTAGAATCCTCGCCTGAAACACGCTGGATCAGTGTTATGTTGGGCTCGGGTAATGAAGCGCCAGCTGCACCCAATTTATCGGAGGAGCAGCTGGCTGAAACGTCTGTGTCTCTGTCAAAGTTAGAGGGCGCAGACGCTGACACTAAAGAGCCCAGCGCATAACCCTCTGTGTTTTTAAAACGCGTTAGACGCTGCGCTTCTCTGTCCAATGACCGCGAGTGCAGCGACTCGGTAGGCCTCCGCGAGTGTCGGAAAGTTGAAGATGCTTTCGACAAAAATATCGACATCGGCATTTGCGAGTAGGGCCATCTGTCCAATGTGAACCAGCTCGGTCGCGCCTTCACCCACCACCATAACGCCTAGTACTTTTTTGCCTTCACCGTCGCAAACCAGCTTTAACATGCCGTCTTGTAGACCTGAAATTTGACCCCGGGCAATTTCTTCAAAAAGGGCCTTGCCAACAATAATGTCGTCGTATTTATCTCTGGCCTGCTCCTCACTTAAGCCGACGGATGACAATTCTGGAATTCCGTAAATACCTGAGGGGATCATTTGGTTCATTTGCCCAACTGAAATTCCCAGGGCATTGCAGCTTGCTCGACGCCCTTGCTCCATGGACGCAGACGCCAGTGAGGGGGGGCCGATGACGTCCCCTGAAGCGTAGATATTACTCACTTCCGTGCACAGTTCATCATTCACTGGAATTAGGCCACGCTCATTGAGCTTGAGACCCGCATTGTCAATTTTCAAGTCACTGACATTGGCCAATCTGCCCGCAGCACAGAGTAACTTTTCACTTTTGACGACCCGTCCGTCCTCACATTCTGTAATGACATTGGCTAGCCCATCCCAGTGAACTTTGCTAACGGTCGTCTCGCCCATCCACGTGCCACCGGAGCTCTCGAAGTTGTGAACAAACTTGTCAGTTAAGTCGCTGTCTAGAAATCCGAGCGGCCTGGGATAGCGGTCAATCATGGTGACTTTTACGCCGAGGGCCTGGAAGATTGAAGCATATTCACTGGCGATGACACCTCCACCGAGAACGGTGAGACTACTGGGAAGGTAAAGCATCGAAAGAATGGAATCGCTGTCAAAGACATGCTCGTGATCGACAGGGATGTTATCAGGTGTGCGCGGAAAAGATCCCGTGGCGATAATGATGTTTTTAGCTTTGATCACTTCTGCTTCGCCACGGACCTTTTCAATACTGATATGTTCATTGTCGACGAAGCTGGCGCGGCCGTGAATACGAACGATACCGTTGCGTTCGATTTGTTTTTGCATGTAGTTATCGTGCGCGAGAAGAACTTCGTCGAGCCGATCAATCAGCGTGGCCATTTCTGTATCTTCAGCCAAAACAAAATTGGACAATTCAGCGTTCTGGCGCATGTGTTTCACCCGCAGGGCGTTTTCCCTCAGAGTCTTGGAGGGAATGGTGCCACGATGAACGCAAGCCCCCCCTAGGACACGATCTCGTTCAATTAGGGCAACGGTTTTTTTGGCTTTGGCGGCTTGTACGGCCGCCTTTTGCCCAGAGGGACCACTGCCGATGACAACTAGATCAAATTCACTGCTCGCATCAATCACGCTGACATTGCCTCCCGAGTGCTGGCGATAGAATCTTTCATATCGAGGAGTCGCTCCACTTCATCTTGATAGAGGTTTAAATCAGCCAAAACCTGCAGGCCAGTGAGGGTATCTAAATCTAAAATTTCAGGTGACAAACTGTGTCTCGCAAATTGCGCGCCGCCGTTCACCATGGTGGTTTGATCTCTCGCAATGCTGGCATTGTCGTAGTCGTCGAAAAAGGTAATCGCCTCGCAGACTATCTTAGGCATGTCCCACTTGGCGGCAACGGCGGCTCCAACGCTTTTTTGGTAGCGCTCTTCAAGTGCGAGGGCGTCCTCGTGGCTTATTGGGAGCTGCTTGTCTCTGGAGAGTTCAATGACCAGTTGAAGAACCACGGGTCTACCAATCGAGTGTAAAAGACCACACAGGAACGTGGCTTCAACGTTGCGGCGACAGACTCTAGCGATCTCTTTACTCCATAGGGCCGTTGTTAAGGCGTGCTGCCAAGTGAGCTCAATATGGCGCTCAAACCCAGGCGCGTCGAACATTTTGGTGCTAATGGAGGCTGCGAGGGCAATATCACTAATCAGGTTCATGCCAAGGCGTGTGATCGCCTGCTGTAGAGACACCATTGAGCCATTGGGGCTGTAGGCCGCGGAGTTGGCAATTCTCATCACGTGGCCCGCAAGGGATTGGTCTCCTTGGATCAGCTGAGCGAGTTGAGATGCATCGGAGTCGGGGTCTTGAGAAAGGGAAACCACTCGTCCGGCAACTTCCGGTAGCATCGGAACGGACAATTCACCGCTTTTAATCGCGGCTTCAAGGTGAGGGCTTAAAGCTTCTGCCTGAGCGCTGAGGGCCGGCGTCTGTTGGGTCATACTGGAGTCCTTAATTTAGGCGTGTTGGGCATGTCTGAATCGTCTAGTCGATCGTGTTACCGCCCCAGTAATCATAGGGCACGATGGAACTTTTGCTGTGTTGAATGAGCTTAATTCATAATCACTTACAAATGTAAGGGCTTGTTAACATTTAAACCTTACTTTATGAATAACAGTTACTAAAAGATAGATGAATATTGCGTTTTAGTCGATGTGTCAGATCAATAGTTAATGATAGAGTTATTGCGTTCAAGACAAGGAACTGTTTCTGACAATTGAGGGATTTATGACTGTCTACCACCTGCTGTTACTCCAAGACACCCACTCCTCTGCGCTTACTGTACATCTTAAAGATGCCTTTGAGGTCACGTGTGTCACATCAATTGAAGACTGCGTGGCTCGATTACAAGCGCAACATCAACAGGACATTAAAGCCATTGTACTGGATTGTGGTCATTTGCCAGAGCCGGACTTTGAATTGGGGGAACGTCTCCTGATGGCCGTTGCAGAAGCGGGTATCCCCGTTGTTTTGTTGGCAAAAGATTCTACGCTGAAAAATAAACTAAAGGCCTTTGAACTGGGTTTTGACGATTATATCGGCCCTTCAGTTCCCTCCGAGGAATTGGCCGCTCGGGTAGGTCGAGCAATCTATAACCGCATTGCGAATGAACAGCTGAAAAGCAGACTCGAACTTGCCAATGCCACGGCCTATACCGCCATGTCGGATTGCAGTGATTTAGGTTCTAATATCCAATTCTTGTTAGACATTAATCGTTGCTCCAACTTTGATGAGCTCGGTCAAATTTTGTTTAAGACGGTCGCTCACTACGGTTTGTCCTGCAGTTTGCAATTGCGCAGTATGGCGGGCGTTAAAAATATGGAAGCCAATGGCATGGCTAAAGATCTCGAGTCACAGCTTCTCACCAATATGAAAGATGCTGGGCGGTATGTCGACTTTTCCCATCGTACAATCATTAACTATGGCCAGTGTTCTCTTTTGGTTCGAAACATGCCTTTGAACGATGAAAAGAAATACGGTGCCATAAAAGACAATGTTTTCTCTTTGGTTCAAGGGGTAGACGCACGTATAAAAGCGTTGGACGAACATCAGCGACTGGTTGAAGAGCGGGAAACTCTGCAAAAGCTCTCGGTCAACGTGCAGGAAATCATTACTCGTATTGACGAGTCTTACCAAGAGGTCATGCGTGAAATTGTCAACGTCGCGGAGGATGCGGCTGATTCCATTCAGTCGCGGCTGCCCAATCTAGCCTTGAGCGAGGAGCAGGAAAATTATTTTGAAGAGGTTTCAATCCACTTAATCAGTGAGACAGCTGAAGTTTTTAATCGCGGCCTGAAGGTGGATGAGTGTTTTAAACAACTTTCAAGCGAAATGGCCCTAGCAATAGAGCGGGTGAGTTTTGTCAGCGATAATGATGGGCCGTACTTGGAGGGCAACGTCTGTTACGTGGATACTTCGCAAGACACCGAGGACGACACCGGTGTCGAGTTGTTTTAGTGTTTGCGACTTAACTCGAACAGCTAATGGATAGGTGTTTACTCCACGCCGGCGCCGCGTGGGCATAATTTTCAGTGTGGGCCTCATGCTCATCAAAGGGCGACTGCAGGAGCATGAGCAGCGTATCTATTTCAGAGAAATCTTTTTCTTTGGTGGCTTTCTCAATCGCTTGGTGAGCGAGGTGGCTGCGCAGAATAAATTTAGGGTTTTTTAATTTGATCGCCTTTTGCCTAGCCTCATCATCTCGTTTTTCAAAACTTAGACGCAACCGGTATTGAGTCTCCCAATCCTGATATTGTTCATTTCCCTGAAAGTGCAGGCTCAGACTGTTGGTGTTTTGTTTACAGCTGAATTCACCCAAGCTTCTAAACGTATTGGTATAATCTGCTTTGCTTTTTCGCATCATGTGTAAGAACTGAGAGAGTAGTGTTTGATCTTCTTCTCGATGCCTTTCTAAACCGAGTTTTTGTCGCATCTCATCGGCATAGGTTTCCACCAAGATCGGTTCATATTGGCTCAGCAGGCGACGAATGGACGCCTCGTCAATCAGTGATGACAGAGAGTGGGATAGGGCATTCAGGTTCCACAGTCCTATGCCCGGTTGGCGTTCAAAAGAATAGCGGCCTTCGCTGTCTGAATGATTGCAGATAAATTCGGGATCGTACTCGTCGAGAAAACCGTAGGGTCCAAAATCGAAAGTGTCGCCGATGATCGACATATTGTCAGTGTTCAACACGCCGTGGGCAAAACCGACCGACTGCCACTTGGCAATGGTTTGCGCGGTGTTGCGAATAGCCATTTCTAGTAAGTCTTCATAGGGGCTTTGCGCATTACGCAATGAGACATGTTGCTCAATGACGTAGTCCGCTAAGGTTTTTACGGCCTCATAATCTTGTTGGTAGTGAAAATATTCGAAAGAACCAAACCTCACGTGTGTCTTGGCGAGGCGAACCATCATGGCGCCTGTCTCCACCGTTTCGCGCATGACGGCTTCATTGCTGCCAATCATACAAAGCGATCGTGTGCTTGCGATGCCTAAATGGCTCAATGCTTCACCGGCTAGATATTCTCGAATCGTCGAGCGCAATACTGCGCGCCCATCGGCAAAACGAGAGTAAGGCGTAGGGCCGGCGCCTTTGAGGTGTAGATCCCATGAGCCATTGGGTCCTTGTGCCTCGCCTAACAACAGCCCGCGGCCATCACCTAGGCGGGCTGAATATCCTCCAAATTGATGACCCGCATAGACCATGGCTAAGGGAGCGGCGCCTACTATGGGGAGGGTGCCATTTATCTGTTGCAGAAGGTGCTCACTGCTTGGGCCTTCTGGGGGCAAACCCAGCAGTTCGAGCGCCGCAGGATTGACGTGAATCAGGTAGGGAGATTCGAGAGGTGAGATACTCACACGACTGGAAAATTTGTCTCCCAAGCTAGAGAAGCGATTGTCGAAGCTTAATTTGTCTAGGGTCAGCACATCTTTGGTCTTTGTAGGTAAGTGTCTGGGTCATATTGTAGAGCAAATCGGCAGTAAATCTCTAAGGAGTGTGCGAAAGTCGCATAAAGCCAGTTTTTGATATTTCACTGAGAGGCTTATAAGGCTAGTATTTAGGCGTGCTTCATTTCGGCATATTTCGGATGAACGTGACACAGGAGTTGTTCGTGGATCTGGCAAGTGATAACAAAGACCTAGTTTGGGACTTGGATTCCCTCAATCAGCGCCAGCAGGCGATTGATTTTGTGATGGGATTTGAAAATAAAATCTGCATCTATTCGGGCACCGTCGAGCAGTTATACACCAATTACAATATCTTTTTCCCTAAGGAGGAAAGCCGCAAGCTGGTTATTCTTCCCAATCCGTATGCCCATCACGATACCTATCAAGGCATTCCGGAGGGTGCGGTTACTGCGACGGGACTTCATATAATTCCTGGGGGTGATCCTCATAGCCCCACTTTACAGCTGACCATTCCGTTTAAAACCGGTAAAGCTAAGTATCGGCTCGTACCTTTACAGGTG
Source organism: uncultured Cellvibrionales bacterium (assembly GCA_913020395.1). Classification (GTDB taxonomy): domain Bacteria; phylum Pseudomonadota; class Gammaproteobacteria; order Pseudomonadales; family Cellvibrionaceae; genus CAJWCA01. Next base: position 6,176 of record CAJWCA010000279.1, read on the forward strand.
GGACTAAAGGTGATTAATCAGCGTCGCCCGAAAGATTCCCCCCTGTTGCCAGTGGTGATGAAGGGGGATTTGCGAGAGTTGGATTCACAAACGCCCTGTCTGCATCTGCACTGCATCCATTTAGGGAAGCTTGAGGCAATGTCGGC
>CAJWCA010000280.1 GCA_913020395.1 uncultured Cellvibrionales bacterium
ATTTACTCGATTGACCTGGAAGTCAGCTTTGTCCGCTCGGCGGTCGCTCGTGCAGATCGCAGCGAACGACCGCTGTCCGCCTTACCTGCTTCAGACGTCCCCCATGCTCACTGCGCACCAATGTCGTAGAAGGGCTGGAACCGGCCGTTAGTCGCAAATGTCACGAAAGGTCGGCTATCAATAGTATCGGTACCAGCGAGGAACTCGCTGATCAATCAGAAGCTCCTTAGCTGGACGTGACAGAATTTGACCCCGTGGGCAGCGTTGTCACAGGGTGGCTAAAAATGGACCTGTGAATAGTTTAACAATATCAATCTGTCGTGGTTGTTGAGCTGGAACTGCTACCAGTAACAACGGCGATGACTGTTGCTACGACAACCACTGCCACTTCAGTGCCGGTGGTTAGCCCGGTGCCTTGCATTTCCTGGGGCAGCGAGTCGCGCGGAACATTTTTCCGACAGGTCACCTCTAACAATCCTCCAGGAAGCTTCTTAGCCGAAATTGCTGTGCCTGTCCCACAAACCAGTCTTGCTTTGGCTTCGGTTAGTGCCTGATCAACCCCCTGTGCGAGGGACATTTCGGGTACAGCCAGAAGAACCAAACCAACTAAAAAACTCCTAAAGTTACATAATATCATTAATTTCTCCCGACATGAAAATTATGGGGTTAGGATAACTGGGAAACAAGTTTTGTTAACCAAAAATTTTGCAGGCCCTTTTGACTTCGCAACCATGTGCTCTCAGAGTTGCAGCAAAAGTAGGTGGTCCATTCGGAAGAAGCCGGAAGAAGACTGGACAAGTGTTAGTTTAGTGAGGGGATTAAATAATGATGAGATGGTTTCAACTGCCAGCCTTGGCGCTTGCGGTGTCCACGGGAACAGTACCCGCCGGGGCATGGGCGCAGGTGAGTGTCAGTGTCTTTTACAAAGTTATTGTACCTGCGGGGGATTTTGGCTCAACTAGCTTCACCCGGAGTTTGGTCTCCAGCCTGACCTCGGTCAAGGCATTCTGCGGTGGCCTGGACAAGGCCGCTTACCGGGTCGATTGTCTGGCTGAACGGTTGCAAGTGGTATCTGATGGCATTCCCCAGGACAGTGATTACGACGAGGTGCGTCAGCTTCTGAGTACCGCCTCAGCCGATATAGCCCAGTTGGCGCATGACAATCGGGATCGGAACCTACCTAAAGCACCCGCCTCACGCAGGGGGGATTCCACCGATCGGACCACGCGCCCTCTTACCCCCATTTCTAATGCAGCACAGGCAGAGGTTGGGCAGAGGGCCATTGCCATTCTCGAACAGGCACAGACGCAGTTGTTACGCAGTTCAACCGGCTCTAAAAGCCGCTCAATACAATATGCCCAGATTGCACAAGCCATTGATTCCACGAAGGTATTACTGAGATCTTAAGTTGCATGCCCTTGTGGTGTGACCCACAAAACCTAAAGAAGCCGTGTAACTGCCCGGAAGGATAGGAACTGCCCCTTGTGGCTGTTCATGACAACCGCAGCAAACTGGATCTGTGGCGGTTTCGTGCCGCCCGTGATCCTCGCCCCAAACAAGTGGCCCGCGCTTATGATTAGGGAACGGAGGACCGAAGATGCCATTAAGAGACCCAAGCCCGAAGGGATTGTCGTGAGGTTACGACAGGTTGAAGTACTGATAGGTCAAGATATGCCCCGAATTGACGTGATCAGACAGATCGGTGTGACTGCTTGCATAAAGTCAGACAACGAGAATTCATTGCTGAGGCGGTCAGGGACTGGATCAAAGCCGTTGGGGCGAAGACAGCCGACATCGAGCCAGGGTCTCCTTGGGAGAACAGATACTGCGAAAGTTTCAACGGGCGAATGCGAGACAAACTGCTGAACGGCGAGATACTCCACTCCCTACGCCAAGCCCAGATCATCATCCCAATGAACCAAAGGCCGACAATGCGCTAACTTCAACTTGGGCCACGCAAGTGGGGCTGCTCGATATCAGTAAATTTGGGAGATATTCGCGGAGAACATTTGGTGAAATCACACAATGCACTGATTTAATAAGATTTTCTAAATTTTGGTGCGGTCGAGAGGCACCCCTTAATAGATAATTTTCAATAGGTTAAGATATCAAAAGTGTAATTCATGCGTAGCCCAGCTAGAAAACCGCTCATTGATCGTCCGAATCAATGCAACCCGATCACACCTTGGAATCGTCGACCCAACGGCCTATCTGCCTGCTATAAAGTTCGAGATTACCCGCTTCCCACCGTCGAGATCTGCTGCGACCATTGCGGGCGCCATGGCCAGTATCGGAAAGAAAGATTTGCAGAACTGGTCGGCGGGGAAACAGAACTGCCAACGGCTCTGAGGATCATCGCCAGCGACTGCCCAGTGGACGGTGTGACCCTCGACAACATGCACGGCAAGTGCAGGCCCTATTACGCACAGAACTGGTGGCGCAAATAGGCCTCCTTAGTTGGATTACCAGGTCAGGGAACTACGCCCCCAACCCAGCACAAACCCCGCCTTTAAAGGATTGGTTTGGCGGCTATTCTTTGTTACCACATACTGCTAGAATTTTGGAATCCGGCAAAGGCACAGAACCGCCATGTTCATGACCAGCAACCTTGCACATTCCGTTAATTTGATCGTCAGTCGTTCCTGATGGGACAACGATCGCCAAATTTGAAGTTTTTGTCAGTTCTGTCAAAAGTTCATTCATTTTAACTAGTTGCTTCAGAATCTCTTGCTGCACATTATGCTTAGGGTCATTGTCGGCAAAGCTAGCCGTCGACAGGGAGAACAATACCGCGAGAGACAATAGATGCTTGAATATATTAATAGACATTTTGAAGTTCCTCTTATTTTTCGACTGGAAAAGGGCTTTTTTTACCTCTTATTGACTGCTCAAATTCTCCTTTGCTGGACAATTAGTTAAATTTTCCAATTTGAGCCAGCAGTTCGCTATGTCGACGAAAGGCCTCAAGCGCCTTCTCAGGTGACATTGGAAATTCGTGACTTCCAACAGCGCAGAAGAATATGCCGCCATCTGAGGAAAACTTGGCCGCGGGGATTTCGGTATCAGCGCTGCAAACTGTGCACGTCGCTGTTATTGGTAGCTCCCATAATGTTCGCATTCTAGAATTTTTGACCAATGTTCACTCCTTTGGTGGACTATGTGTTGTTGATTTGTTTCTTCGCGTCCCGCCAGCCCTGCAACCAAGCGTTTCTACGTGGCAGATCTGAATAGGGACACTGGTCTTCTGATTTATTCATCACTAAGGCCTGCCAACCTTCTTCATAAGCAGTCATTCCACGACCCCACTATTGGAATTTACCATAACGTTATGCACAGCGCCTTTTCGGGGTTGAACAATAGCGCAAAATTGTTGGTCGCCTAATAAAGTAGCCGCATTTTCGCTACACTTCTGGGGAAATAGTAGCGGAAATCAGAACTTTCTACGGTTGCCTATTTTTTAGGCGAACCATTCTAAAGTTAGAAGAAGACATAGAAAATCAAAAATTATGACGCATTACCCACAGCTTTATCCACCATTAAAGTGGATACACCTGCAATGATCATGCAAACACCACCGACAACCAGAGCATAAATCGCCTCCCCATCAAAAACCGATTTCACTACCAGGCCCAGAATGGCAGCGGCCAGAATTTGTGGAATCACAATAAAGAAGTTGAAGATGCCCATGTAGACACCCATTTTCTCGGCGGGCAGTGCGCCGGATAAAATGGCGTAGGGCATGGCGAGAATGGAGGCCCAGGCGATGCCTACGGCAAGCATGCTAAATATCAACAGGCCGGGGTCTTTGATAAAGGCAAACGAGATAAGGCCAATGCCGCCAATACACAGGTTGATCATGTGGGCAACTCGTCGACTGGTCAGGCGGGCAATAAAAGGAATTGCGATTGCAGCCAGTGCGGCAAAACCGTTGTAGGTTGCAAAAAGCACTCCAACCCAATCGGCGCCTTCGTTATAAAGCGCCGAGGTCGGGTCGCTGCTGCCAAAGTGAAATGCCGTTACCGCAGGTGTGCTGTAGATCCACATTGAAAACAGCGCCAGCCAGGAAAAGAACTGGACCACCGCCAGTTGTTTCATGGTTTTGGGCATGGCGAGGAAGTCGGCAAAAATTTGTTTAGGGCCACTTAGAATAACGTCGCTTTTTGGTGTTGGTTCTTCTTTACTAAAAGCCTTTAGTTGTTCGGGTGAATATTCCCGGGTGCTGAACACGGTCCACAGTACCGATGCCAATAAAACGACGCCCCCCGCATAAAAGGAATAGAGCACTGAGTCTGGAATAATGCCTTCAGGGGCTGTGTTGCTGATATCGAGCCAGTTGGTCATAACCCAGGGCAGGGCAGAGGCAACCACGGCGCCAATGCCGATAAAAAAGCTCTGCATGGCAAAACCCATTGTCCTTTGTTCCTCGGGCAGCATATCACCCACAAAAGCCCTGAAGGGTTCCATTGAAACGTTAAAGGCAGCGTCCATGATCCATAGGGTCAGTGCGGCCACCCACAGGCTGGGTGAATTGGGCATGACAAGTAAGGCCAGGGTAGAGAGAATTGCGCCCCAAAAGAAGTAGGGGCGACGACGCCCGAGTCGATTCCAGGTGCGATCGCTGTAATAACCGATGATGGGTTGCACTAACAGACCAGTCACGGGGGCGGCGATCCAAAGAATAGGAATGTCGTCGATGGCCGCGCCAAGTGTTTGAAAGATTCGGCTGACATTGCCGTTCTGCAAGGCAAAACCAAATTGGATGCCTAAGAAACCAAAACACATGTTCCAGATAGTGGAAAAAGGCAATCTTGGTTTGTGTGTCATAGGAGCGCTGTTCCCGTCATTAAACGTGTTATCAGCAGTGCTGCTTTCATGTATCGCCATTATTCACTCTCAGCTTGATTGGATCTATTGGCTATTGTCCGTATGACCAAAAAATCTAGATTACGTCGTGCTTAGCGTATTTGTTTATAAACCACGTGCTAGGCTTATTTATGCAGTATTTAACCCCGCGCGACAAGTTGCGATTGGCGCATTGTTCTAGATGCGTAATCCGCAGGGATTGAATATCACATCCTGAGCGCAGGGGAACAGCACCCAACCTATGAATACGTATGCATTTGGACCCTTGAGAGGGATGCATGAATTTAGGGCCTATGAATACGTATGCAGTCTATTGTTTCGCTTTGGGGTCTCGCTCTACTATTTGTACAGCTTATACACACCAAAACAAAAACAGCGGAGAGATGACGATGAGTAGATCGCTTAACATTATTGACAGGACCTTTAAGACAAAGGGCAGTTTTCGGCCCCGGGCCCTGTCATTGGCCATTGCGGCCGCCGCCGGCATGTCTTTTCATGCCCAGGCGCAGGTAGTGGATAACGCAAGTGCTGAAGAGGTTGCTGAAGCGCTGGCGATTGAAGAAATTGAAGTCACGGGCATCCGCAGCAGTATTCTGGGTTCTGTTGAAGCCAAGCGCATGGCCGACACCATTGCTGACATCATTGATGCCGGTGATATGGCGTCTCTGCCGGATGTTTCTATTGCCGATGCCTTGGGTCGTATCCCTGGTGTTACCACTGTTCGTGATAGCGGACAGTCCTCTCAGCTCAATATTCGCGGCATGAACGGCGACTTTGTTCAAACCAGCATGAACGGTCGTGAACAGGCAAGCACCAGTGGTTACACTGCCGGTAGTCGTTGGATCGCGTTCGACCAATATCCCACAGAATTGATTACCCAGGCCGCCGTTTACAAATCGCCAAAAGCCTCTCTTATTGAAGGTGGCGTTGCGGGAACCGTTGAATTAAAAACGGCCATCCCTCTGGATGCAGAAAATGAGCATAACTTCACGGCCAATATGCGTTACTCCTTTAACGATGCCGCTGAGAATGTAGGGGCAGACGAGACTGGCAGTCGGGTGAGTTTTTCCTATCAGGGTAAATTCCTCAACGAAACGCTAGGTCTTAGCTTAGGCTACGCCAATCTTGACCAGCCCAATAACTCGGAGCATGTTTCCTACCACGATATGGAAGGAGAGCGTGATGTAGACGGTGATGGCAATACCGAACGTCTGTCAAAAGGTTTTCAGCTACGTGCCGAGTCGGGCACTGACAAGCGTAACGGTTACCTTGCCTCTGTTGTTTGGCAGCCTCAAAGCGATTTATCACTGCAGTTTGATTACTTTAAATCAGATTTTCAATCTGAAGACAAACGCAGTGGATTCAATGTTGAAGGATTCCAGAAAAACGAATCACTCTACACTGTGGATAACCCTGTGGTGCAGGACGG
>CAJWCA010000281.1 GCA_913020395.1 uncultured Cellvibrionales bacterium
AAGGCCCTGGTATGAGTGCGCAACAATTTGACATTATATTCCGGGGTGACATTGTATTAGGCCACCAAATTGCCGACGTTAAAGCGCACCTGGGGAGCTTGTTCAAGGCTGAACCCAGTAAAATAGAAGCACTGTTTACCGGAGCCGCCCTTGCTCTCAAAACGGACCTGGATGAGGCAACCGCGGAGAAATACAAAGCGGTGCTGGTCAAGGCAGGTGCCCTCGTAGAAATTAAACCCGCAGGCTCCCTGAATAAACCCGCTGCCTCTCGCAAACCGAGGCGACGCGAACGGGCCGTCACAAGCGAAACCGCGGAGGCCTCTGCGCCTATAAACGCTGAAGCTGTCGCTGAATATGATGTGGCGCCAGCAGGTGAAGACCTAGTTCGGGCAGAAGATCGCCGAGAAGTAAGGCCTGTCGATGTGGATATCTCTGCCATCTCGGTTCGGGAGGCCGACGGGGATTTATTGGATGCCTCGGAGAAAAGTCATATAGAACCTTTGGAGCTGGACTTGAGCGCCTTAGATCTGGCTCAGGTTGGCGAGGACTTAATACGGGAAGAGGATCGGTTGCCCCTACCTGTTATCGATTTTGATCTCAGTGAATTTGACTTGGCTGAAGCAGGGGAGGATTTACTACTTGAGGAGGATCGAGCTCAAGTCGCTGTGGTCACAGTCGATATCAGTGAGCTCGACCTGGCGCCGGCGGGTTCTGATTTGGGGCAAAAAACTTCAGAGCCGCCGCCTCCGCCACCAGATACTAGTGGCATAAGCTTGTCAGACTAATGTCTGCGTTCGCCCCGAGGAACCCCTGGGGCTAACAGTTTCGATCAAAAAATACCGCTTAGAAATTGGGTTTGTCAGGTGTATCTTCGAAGCGTTTTACTGAATCGAGGATTTCCTTGCGGGCCTCATCTGGGCCACCCCAGCCTTCAATTTTAACCCACTTGCCTTTCTCGAGATCTTTGTAGTGTTCAAAGAAGTGAGAAATTTGATCCAGAGTAATGCTTGGCAGGTCGCGCACAGACTCAACTTTGCTGTAAAGCGGGGTCACTTTATCAACAGGCACGGCAACCACTTTTGCATCTTCACCGCCTTCATCGGTCATTTTCAATACGCCGATTGGGCGACAGCGAATGACAGAGCCGGGTACCAGCGCCAGGGGCATAATCACCAAGACATCAACGGGGTCTCCGTCACCACACAGCGTGTGGGGAACATAGCCGTAGTTACAGGGGTAATGCATTGCGGTACCCAGCATGCGATCGACAAAAATCGCGCCCGAATCCTTGTCGACTTCATATTTGATAGGGTCGGCATTCAAGGAAATTTCAATAATGACATTGATGTCATCGGGAAGGCTTTTGCCTGACGGCACTTGATCTAGGCTCATAAGGAATACTCTTACAACGGAGAATGAAAAATTGGGGCGCGATTTTAACGTGTTTACAGTTCATACGCCACTAACATAGAATCGAAGCAGCGGCCGGTATTTTCATTGATGAGGATGGCTCGGGTTTAAGCTCGAGCCGCAGTACCCCACCAGGCCCACAATAGTCCTTCGCGCTACAGTGTTTGGGGTTGGCGCCTGGGGCATAAATATAAAAATAGTAGGGGTTTACTATGGATGTTCTGTTGTTGCCGCCAATTCTTGGCGGTATTGGGCTGCTTGCAGCTTTTATTCTTTATCGAATTGTGAAGGGTTATTCTTCGGGTGAGGGTGCCGTGGCTGAAATAGCCGCCTCGATCCACGACGGCGCGATGGTGTTTATGCGTCGTGAATATACGATTCTTGGGGCCTTTGCGGGTTTAATCACAATATTACTCTTTATCGGATTTGATACCTGGCACACTCCGGCGGCATTTGTTGCTGGTGCGGTCTGCTCAGCGTTCGCCGGCTACATCGGCATGTACGCAGCGACTCAGGCAAATGTGCGTACAACGGTTGCGGCTAATACCGAGGGTGCAGCGTCTGCACTCAGTGTGGCGTTTTATGGGGGTTCCATCATGGGGCTCACAGTTGCGGCAATGGGTTTGCTTGGATTGGGTAGCCTTTATTATCTATTTGGTGCCGAACATGCAGAGGCGATTCACGGGTTTGGAATGGGCGCTTCTACGGTGGCGCTTTTCTCACGTGTAGGTGGCGGAATATTTACTAAAAGTGCAGACGTAGGCGCGGACCTGGTCGGCAAAATTGAGGCGGGCATTCCAGAGGATGACCCTAGGAACCCAGGCGTTATCGCCGATAATGTGGGTGACAATGTTGGTGATGTGGCCGGCATGGGATCCGATATTTTTGAATCCTATTGCGGATCGATGATTGCGACGATTGCGATTGGCGCTACCTTGTCAGCTGCAACGGTCGCTACCTTGAGTAGTGATGGCCGTGAATCACTGATGTTTGCTCCATTGGCTTTGGCTTCAACAGGCATGATTTGCTCTATTTTGGGCATCCTGCTCGTGCGAATGTTTTCGAGCAAAAAACCGGATGTCGCACTCCGCATGGGAACCATTGGTTCCACCATCCTGTTTATAGGTGCTGCCGGACTTCTGTTAAATTCAATCGGTGTCAGCTCCGCTGTATGGCTCTGTGTAATGTGCGGTGCTGTGGGAGGCATAGTGATTGGCTTGGTGACCGAGTATTATACCGGTGGTCGCCCGGTAGAGCTGATTGCAGAGGGCGGTGAAACTGGCCCTGCAACGGTCATGATCGCGGGCTTGGCAACGGGAATGGAGTCGGTCGTAATCCCTGTGTTGACGATTGCGGGTATTATTTTTGCGACCAGTGCACTGTTGCCTGAAGGTGCCGGCGTTTATGGTGTGGGTATTGCCGCGGTGGGCATGTTGTCTACGGTGGGTATTACGATGGCGATTGATGCCTACGGCCCAGTGGCTGACAACGCCGGTGGTATCGCCGAGATGGCAGGCCTGGGTGAGGAAACGCGTGCAATTACCGACGGCCTGGATGAGGTGGGCAACACCACCGCCGCCATTGGTAAGGGGTTTGCAATCGGTGCTGCCGGATTGGCTGCACTGGCCATTATTGCCGCTTATATTGAAACAGTCTCCCACCATGTTGAAGGTTTTATATTAGATATTAGTGACCCTCTGGTGCTTACTGGAATGTTTCTGGGTGGTATTTTCCCGTTCCTTGTCAGTGCAATGACCATGCGTGCGGTCGGAGACGCGGCCTTTGATATGATCAAAGAGATTCGCAGGCAATTTAAGGAGATACCGGGATTGATGGAAGGCACAGCTAAGCCCGATAGTGGTCGTTGTGTTGACATTGCGACTCAGGCCGCGCTGCGCAAGATGGTTGCCCCGGGTGTTTTGGCAATTGCCTCTCCTGTTGTTGTTGGTTTTCTGATTGGTCCTGCTGCGCTCGGCGGTATGCTTGCAGGTGCTGTGGTTAGTTGCGTGTTGTTAGCCTTGATGATGGCTAATGCGGGTGGCGCTTGGGACAATGCAAAAAAATATGTTGAAAAGGGCAATCTGGGTGGGAAGGGGTCTGATACTCACGCTGCGGTTGTTGTTGGAGACACAGTTGGAGATCCCTTCAAGGATACCTCCGGTCCGGCGATGAATATTTTGATTAACGTGATGGCGATTGTTAGTTTGGTGATTGCTCCTTTGTTGGGATAGTTACGTTTGATCGTTTGATTTTTTACTGGCGCCCATCTTTTGATGGGCGTTTTTATTTGAGGTCTATTGCACTATTTCTTGATTGCAAAATAGTGCAATAGATTGGAGGGCCTCGTCCAACGCTTGCTGGAAAGGGGGCAGCGCTAGGTTTAACTGCTCGCTTGTGAGGTCTGCGCCTTTAGATAGTGTGTGTTCAATATCGAGCGCAGATTCATAGAGGGATTTTGCGCCGAGGGTTTCGGACATTCTGATGATGGCCTGAATATGTTGTATGGCCTGGTCGAGATTGTCATCATTTATGGCTTGTTGAATTTTTTCTGTTTCGTTGAAATCGGCAAAGAAGCGTAGCAACAGTGCGACTAGTAGCGCTCTGTTGCCAGCGCAATTTGATAAAGCTCTTTCCAGGTTAAAGCCGGGAATTGTTAACGGGAACGTTGTGGGTAGTGAGGCGAGCAGGTTTTGTCGGTAGGACAGGTGCTCTGCCTGGTCGGCAATAAGGGCTTGGTTTTCCGGGGTAAGCCAGTGAATTAATGTTTGCAGCAGATTGTCCAGGTCGATGGGTTTGGCGAGGTGGTCATTCATGCCGGCTGCCAGACACTTCTCTCGGTCCATCGGCAAGGCATTCGCGGTCATCGCGATAATGGGGAGGGATTGCCATTTTTCCAGCCGGCGTATCGCCTGGGTCGATTGGTAGCCATCCATAATGGGCATTTGAATGTCCATTAAAATGGCGCCGGTTTGGTGCTTGAATTCCGAGGCCAGTTGTAAGGCGACCTGGCCGTTTTCCGCGACAGTAACCACAAAGCCAACACTCTCGAGGAATTCTTTGGCGACTTCCTGATTGATATAATTGTCTTCGGCCAAAATAATGTGTGTGCCATGCATTTCCTCAGGCAGGGTGACTTCCTCTCGTTCGTCACTCTCAATTTTTGGATATATGCCACTTTCACCTACCACTTTTATAATACTGTCGAAGAGAGTTGAAGGGTTGACGGGTTTGATCAGGTAGTCATCGGCGCCCGCGTGTTTGGATTTTTCAATGATGTCTTCACTGCCAAAAGCGGTGACCATTAATATCGCTGGAATATTTTTAAGATGTTTGTTTTGTTTGATTACCTGTGTTGCTTCTGCGCCGTTCATGCCGGGCATTTTCCAATCCATAATTATGAGTTGAAATATTTCATTGTCGTCTATCAATAAACGAAGCGCCTCCTCGGCTGAATTTACGGCAACAACAGAGAAAGAAAATGATTCTAAAGTTTCTACCATCATTTCCAGTGCTGCCGGGTGATCCTCCACCACCAGTACGCGGATTTTGGAAGGTGTAAGGCGAGGGAGAATATAATTCTGCTTTTGATAGTCGAAGTTGCGAAAGGGGAGTGTAAAAGAGAACGTTGATCCCTGGCCAATGACACTGCTGACATTGATCTCACCTTCCATTAGCTGAACCAAGTTTTGGCAAATGGATAGTCCGAGACCGCTGCCTCCAAACTCTCTTGTTGTGGAGGAGTCCCCTTGTGTAAAAGCCTCAAACAGTTTTTCTTTTTGCATTGGGGTTAAGCCAATGCCGCTGTCAGTAACAGAAAACTCCAATACCGTGTGTTGAGTGTTTTTGGATGCAATTGATATTCCCAGAATGATCTCGCCGGTGTGGGTAAACTTAATTGCGTTGGAGCACAAGTTCGTTAATATTTGCCCCAGTCTCAAAGGGTCTCCGCTGAGCCGGAGAGGCACCACGGTATCGACACGAGTAATAAATTCGAGCCCTTTCTCCTGAGCGCGCATTGCAGACATGTTGGTAAGCGCCTGAAGCACGTCATTGAGTTTGAAGGGGATGTTCTCGATATGAAGTTTTCCGGCCTCTATTTTCGAATAGTCAAGAATGTCGTTGATTATGCCTAGAAGCGCCTGAGAGGAGGTGCCAATGGCGCTGATGAAATGTCTTTGTTTGTCAGACAGTTCCGTTTTCATGGAGAGTTGGGTCATGCCCAGTATCGCATTGAGTGGGGTTCTTATTTCATGGCTCATGTTGGCAATGAAATCTGATTTTGCGCGGTTTGCCTCTTCGGCAATGTTACGGGCATTCTTGAGCTTGAGCTGATTGTCTTTTCGCTCGGTGATATCTTGAATGATGATGGTATGGCTCGTCTCTTCCTCGTGTCGACTATGACTTAGTGAGAGGTCAGCTATAATAGTTTGTTTCTGCCTTTTTTGTATTTCAACTTCGAGCCGGAAACTCATCCTCACGTTATCATTACTCTCAGAGGATGCATTCATTTTGTTCAGGTATTCACCCTTGGATCGAGGTGATAGCAAGTCAATGAAAGCTTGTCCGCACATGTCTTCCGAGCTGTAACCTGTTATTTTCTGTGCCGCCGGACTAAATAGCGTGATAACGCCCTTGGCATCTACCGCACATATTCCGTCTGCCGCATTAGTTATTATGTCGTTTAATTGAATCCTCTCCCGGTCCAGCTCCTGTGTTCTGTCTTTTACAAGGCGGGCCAAGTGTTTTCTGTGAGTGGAAAGTTCCCGGTCGATTTTTTTCCGATCAGATATGTCGGTAATAAAACCTTCGGTAAAGGTAATTGCTCCCGCAGC
>CAJWCA010000282.1 GCA_913020395.1 uncultured Cellvibrionales bacterium
CGCCTTCCGGGATAGATTGTCCAAAATAGTGAATGCTCGGGATCATTACGTAAAAACCCGCGGCTGTTCCCAGTTGATCAGGCAGGGTTTGTGGTGCCATTGCCCAACCCAAAATGAAGGCGCGCACGTGATCATTTTCAAAATTCTCTAACGTGAACTGCCTGGAACTCAACTGATAATCCCGCAAACGTTTGAGACCCTCGGGATTGTTTTCCAAGCCTTGATAGAGGTAACTGGGTGGCGCAGGTGGGGCAAACATCCCCTTCACAACACCCTCTTGAATCTCGCCAAACTCCTCGTAAATTTCACGATAACGCTGGGCATCTTTTTTGGAATAGGCAGCAATGGTGTCGCAGGTTTTATCGACATCCTTATAAACGATGATGCCGTCACCCTCATATTTATTGGGGTGGCCGGTAATGTGGTCATCGGACCAGATGTATTTAAGCCCATGTTTTTCAAGCTCTGGCTTCAGCTCCTGAAAATCTGGGTTTAGGTGGATCCAAACATGGGAGGAGCCAAAAGGATCATGTTTATAACCCGGCAGTGTTAGCTCACGTGTCAGCACACCACCTCCGGCCCACTCGTTGCGCTCGGCAACCAGCACCTTCAAACCTCTTTTCACCAACAAAGACGCACATATCAACGCATTGTGGCCACCACCGGCAATAACTATATCGTAATCAGACATTCACTCATTTCCCCTACTCACTAAAACTACTGCGCCCCAATCGACCCATAAGCGATTTTTAAAATTTATCATTAATCCCATTAATAGTAAACTTGTAAATATCAATAAATTACATTTGAATGAGTGAGCGACAAGAGAAATCGTACTAAAAGTACTAAAAACATGACTTTTAGAGCTATTTCTGATCAAAAATGCGGAAAAAAAACAATGAACCAACAAGTAATTATGCTGAATCAAAGAGACCATTAATCCCATTAATTTAAATTAAATGGAAAATATAATCACTTCAATGTAGACTGAGCATCCCATCAAGATCATGGACGCTCCTATGCCTTCAACAGACCAGTCGCCAACCAACGGACAATCCGCAGGCGAAAAACCCAAAACGACACGCGGTCAAGTGACCGCCGCGGTCGACACACTGGGCCAAGGTATCGCTAACGGCACCTACCCACAGGGCAGCACACTGGCCATTGAGCAGGAGTTGGCCGCAAGTCTGGGTGTTGGACGAAATGCATTGAGAGAGGCAGTAAAGGTATTGTCAGGAAAGGGCCTGATTTCGACGGCCCCACGCAGCGGCACAAAAATTCGCCCCATGGGCGACTGGAATATGCTTGATCCCGACGTGCTCAGATGGCACGCAGATCCCGAAAGCGCATCACCCGAATTTATGCTCGACTTGATTGAGCTTCGCCAGATCATTGAACCAAGGGCGGCCGCCCTCGCCGCCGAGCGCGCCACCAAGGAAGACCTGGCAGAAATTTTAGCGGCCTATGAAGCGATGGCGAGTACCGCAGCCGATGAAGAAGAACATCTTGAAGCTGACATTCGTTTCCACACGGCGGTTCTCAAGGCCTCACACAACCGGGTAGTGAGCCACTTTCGTTATGCCATCTCCACTTACTTGCGAGCACACGTCAAACTCGGCAAGGCACAACCGCAATCGATCAATGAAGAGGATCTGGAGCGACACCATCAAATTGCCTGGGCCATTGCCTCGGGTAAGTCTGATACCGCCTATGATTTAACCCAGGAAATGCTGCAGACCAACCGCGCTCATTTCAACACCGATCAGTAACTGCCAGACCACCATGCGGTGCCCGACCAATCGGCTACCGCATGGCTTCTCTCCGCCTCATTCATTCGGTAAATTTTGTGAAGTACTTGCCCGCCGCGAACGTCTACCGGCACCCTGAACGGCATTTGCTCAGACAAACTTAACGCTATGACACCTTGCGCCACAGAGACCAGTGAACTTGTATCCCCGTCCTGTTTCTGGGCAAGCAAACTCGCTAACAAACTTGAATAGGGTGAACAACTGTCGAGAAACTGCTCCACCAAGGGCCCCATCAGGCCCGACGGAAAACTGGACGGCGTTACCACAGATACACCCACGTCGAAATGGCTCAGCTCGACTCTCAGGGATTCAAAAGCCTTTTCCAGTGCTGCCTTACTCGCGGCATAGACACCGTCGCAAGGCAGTCCTATTTGTGCGGAAAGTGAACTGATTGCAATGATTCGTCCACTGCGACGGACGCGCATCATAGGGGCAAATGCCTGCACGCAACGCAGTGCCCCAAAGAAATTTACATCCATAACCTGCTGGGCCAGCTTGAAGTCGACGGTCTCGATCGGGGCAAACCGATGAACACCAGCATTTATTATCAATGCATCCAGGTGGCCATCAGATTCAAGCTGATCCTTCACCTGTTCAATGTCAGCCAGCTCACACACATCCATTTGCATCAGCGACAGACCATCCACCCACTTTAGCGCTTCCATCGCTCCAGAGCGATCGAGGTGTGTCACCGTGGCAAAAACTCGCCAGCCCAATGCCAGGTATTGGCGAACCAATTCCGCTCCCAACCCGCCACTGCAGCCCGTTATCAAAACACGTTTACGATTCATTGACCGGCCCTCAAAGATACCTGAAAATGGCCAAAGGGATCACTTGCAAAGCAAATGAACAGCCCCCGCTTAATTCCATACCGAAACAACGCATGCCTGCTATGACAGAGTTTTTGTAATCAACACACCGATAAATGACGCCACGGCATAACCAAATATTCCACACATAATGCCGGGGGTTACCAGGTCTTTCCATCCTCTGGAAGTGGCAATTGCCGCCGTCACAGCCGGTCCGACCAGTGCGGCACCCGAAGCAACCACGGTTTCCTCGAGCCCAAAGCGAAACAATCTTGACAGGCCCAGCGTGACTATCAAATGCACAAAAATAATGAACAAACCATAGAAAAACAGTACAAACGCCGCCCCTGCAAACTGCGACATATCCGTTCCCGCGCCGACAATCGCAAAAAATAGATACATCAGCAGTAAACCGGTATCAAACTCTCCTTCGATTTTTCCCATCAGCTTTGGGCATAGATTTGCAATAATCAGCGTGATCATGGTGATGAAGAGAAAATTGTATTGCGCTAAATCCGTGATCGCCGATAGCCAGCTGGAGACAGCACAAATACTAAAACTCAAGGCCAGCGCGCCTGTTATATGAGTCAATTTGAATGTGCTAGCTTGATCCGCTTGGAGAGATTGAATGTCGGCCTTAGAGGTTTCATCCGCTTTTTCTTCAGAGAAAAACCGTAGAATAACGCCCACCGAAGGAATAGCCAGCAAGAGCATTAGGGCAATAATACTCACAATGCTACTGGCACTAATAGCGGCGCTAAACTCGTCGGTCGACATCTCTACAACCTGTGAGACGGCAAGAAAGTTGACCGCACCGCCAATATAGCCGCCACTGTATACACCCGCAACCTTTGGCCCCACCTCTCCCAGCTCAAAGAGATAAAATCCAAGCATGGCACCGGCAATGGTGCCGACGCTGGCAATCATGAAAATAACCATGACCCGCCCACTCTCTTTGAATATTCGTCGCAGGTCACTTTTAAATAAGAGCAGTGGGATCGCCAGGGGCACCAATGTGCCACCCACAAAGTTATAGACAGGGCTAGCAAAGGGAATAACTTTGAAGTTTGATAACAGCATGCCCAGGCACAGCACCCACACCACCCCGGAGATTTTCCGCCCTATGGCTAGTGTGTCAATCCAAAACCCGAACCAGGCCAGACCAAACATAACCGCGCACACCGCGGCGATATTATCTCCAGAAATTGCTGTCATTATTCACCTCACATCATTATCGTTTTTATTAGATTCTGTGCCCTGATCGAATCGACTGGAATAATAAGTGATAAACACGCCAAAAAACAATGGCGCTCACCCCGTTCAACCTTCCCATTGGCCGATTGCTTTTAAGCTTGCTTGCAAGCTGAGCACCGACTCTTCACCCAGCACGCTCAACACCGAGGCTTCGTGCTCTCTGGCAATGGCAAACAGCACTTCACTCAAGGCGACTCCCTCTTCGCTCAAACGCAACTGTCCTTGTGCGGCCACCGCCACATGCCCCTTCTGAATCATGCGTTCAGCCGTTTGACGGAAAACGTTTAAAGGCTGCATAACCATACGGGCGAGCTGTTCTTCTGGCATGCTGGTTTTCTCTGACAAAAGCGTGATGACTCGCCACTGTTCCGGGCTGATGCCACACTCACTCATAAACCTGGGGTATAGCTTTGAGCTAGCCCGGGTAAACGCTGCATGGAGCAAATAGAGCAGGTAGTTCTCTAAAAAACCTTCCGGTTGCAAGTCGTCCTCTGATCGTTTCATACTGCAGGGGTGTTGCATTGATACGGCGTAGCTACCCTGAGCAAAGACCAAGGGCGAAAGACTTTCATTGTGACGATAATCAATCACCTCACCCACAACAATCAAGTGATCACCACCGTCGTAAACATTCCAGGTTTTACATTCGAATTGTGCTGCACAGTGCTCGAGCAGCGGACAAGCTCCCAAGCCCTCGGTATACTTTACGCCGGAAAACTTATCCTCACCCCGACCTGCAAACCGATTGGAAAGCTCCACCTGGTCTTTGCCAAGCACATTAACTGCAAAGTGCGTTGATTTTTCAAACAGTACCGCGCTGTAAGCCGATTTATCTACACTCCATAGAATTAACGCCGGGTCGATAGACACAGAATTAAAACTGCTCGCAGTGACACCAACAGGCTTGCCTTCTTCGTCGAGTGTCGTCATAACGGTTACACCCGTTGGGAACTGGCCCAGAGCGCGCCGAAAGTCTCTTACATCAATTTTTGTTTCGCTCATACTCATAACTCCGAATTTAACGACCTGCTTTATGGGCGGGCAGATTGCCGATTCCCCAGTGTTTTTTAGGGTATTCATCGATCAGCACGCGAATATTCTCTTTTGGGGCTCCAATAGACTCCATCACCGCTTCGGCAACAGCTTTAATCAGGGCCTCTTTTTGCTCATCGGTGCGGCCTTCCATCATGTTCACATTAACAATTGGCATTTAGGATTCTCCTTTTAAGTAAATTTTCCCGAAATGGTTCCGAGGTCCTGGTAACGCACAATGAAGGAATCCCCTTTATTGACAGCCACCGCAGCAGTTATTGCTCCAATCATCACAAAAGACCCTGCCGGCAATTCTTCATCGCGCTCCCCCAACATATTGGCCAACATCGCCACGGAAGCCGCGGGATGACCCAGCACAGCCGCACCGGCGCCGGTTTCTACGACTTCACCATTGATTTCCATCACCACCCCAATATTCTTCAAATCAAGAGAGGCTGCAGATGCCATTCGACCCCCGGTAAAAAATCGGGTCGAGGAACTGTTGTCGGCAATCACGCTCTTTAAGTCGAATTTAAAGTCTTTATATCGAGAATCAATCACCTCAACCGCAGGCATAACAAAGTCAGTCGCACGTAAGACGTCTGCAATATTCACACCTGGCCCTTTTAATGTGCGATTGGTGACAAAGGCCAGTTCCGCTTCAATTTTGGGGTGAATCAACGCCTCATGTTTAATTTCGCCCCCGTCGGGAACAGAAAAGTAATCAGCCAAGAAACCGTAACAGGGTTTTTCGACGCCCATTTGTTTCATCTTGGCCCAGGAAGTTAGCCCCATTTTCATTCCGACTATATTTGTACCACGGTCCACTTTCCGACGACGAATTTCCCACTGAATGTCAAATGCATCTTCATAATCCATCTGCGGGAAATCATCCGTAATCTTAATAACCTCCATGCACTGTAATTCCGCATTTTCAAGGTGTTCTGCTAACTGTTCTATTTCCGGTTTTGTTAAATTTCCCATTAGATCAACCCTTTTTCCTTTGCCATTGTGAGTGCCAAGTCCTCAATCATGTCTTCCTGTCCGCCGACTGTGCCGCGTCGGCCCAGCTCCACTAACAGATCCCTTGCCGAGACTCCATACTTAGCCTGTGCTCGTTGGGCAAACAATAAAAACGAACTGTAAACACCGGCATAACCGAGCGTGAGTGCATCGCGATCAACACGTATCACCTGATCCATCATCGGAACCACCAGGTCTTCTGCTACATCCATAATTTTATAGAGATCAATGTTGTGAATAGCCTGCATTCGATCGAGCACGGCCACCAAAATTTCCAGAGGTGTATTTCCAGCACCG
>CAJWCA010000283.1 GCA_913020395.1 uncultured Cellvibrionales bacterium
CTGGCACCTATTGCGACTGCCGCGGCACCGCTTGAGCAGAATTCACTGGACGTCGACTATGGCTCGGCTTTGTATGAATACTATCAAGGCAACTATTTCACTGCGCTCAACCAACTACACATTGCAGAGCTGCGCGGAGCTATAAAGGGTCACGGTGACAATCCCCAGTTAAGTGAAGCAGGCATTAGTCTTGCCTATGGCATGGAAGAGCATGCACAAAAGATATTCACCCAACTGCTGGATGGCAATCGCCCACCAGCAGTTCGCAATGCCGCCTGGTTCTACCTGGCTAGATTGCAATACAGCCGAGGCAACTGGAGCGCGGCGCAGGCGAGTCTGGAGTCGTTGACACCTCCGTTTGATGCGGACATCAACGATGAACTGCAGGCGTTGCGCATTAACGTCGCCATTCGCCTGGATCAGCTGGAGGTGGCTGAATCGGCTCTGGCTGAACTACCCGCAGAGTCGCCCTGGCAGAATTATCTCCGTTTTAACCTTGGCGCGGCATTTAGTCGGCAGGGTGATTATGCCTCGTCGGTTTCTTATTACGACACTGTCAGCCATGGTTTTGTACCTGCATCGATACCGGATCGAGGAGAGTATTTGGCCTTGTACGATAAAGCACTGACGGCTGCCGGTTATAGTCTGATGCTGGATGACCAGCCCGTGGAGGCCATTAAGCGTTTTGTGCGGGTTCGTCGAGACAGTCCCTGGTCTGATCGGGCTCTTTTGGGTTACGGCTGGTCGGCACTGGACAGCAAAAATTTCCGTTTGGCTCTTCAGCCGTGGCAATTGTTGGTGCAGGGCCCAATAGCCTTGTCCAGCACGCAGGAGGCGATGCTGGCTCTGCCCTATGTGTATGAGCAATTGGATGCCAAGGGTGCTGCTTTGGCTGAGTGGCAGCTCGCAGAAGGTCGTTTTAGCGATCAATTGCTGAAGCTGGACGAGACACTTGAACATCTGCAATCACTCTCTATGGTGGACGCTTTTGCATTGGGCCACTCAAACAAG
Source organism: uncultured Cellvibrionales bacterium (assembly GCA_913020395.1). Taxonomy (GTDB): domain Bacteria; phylum Pseudomonadota; class Gammaproteobacteria; order Pseudomonadales; family Cellvibrionaceae; genus CAJWCA01. Next base: position 1,012 of record CAJWCA010000283.1, read on the forward strand.
GACAGCCATTGGCTGGCCTCCGCAGAGACTTATCCCATTCCAGAGTCGCTCGATAGTTTACAAGAGGTGCTGAGCAGCCATGCGGTGAGGGATAAAATGCAGCGCCTTCGAGACCTGTCGCTCTTGCAGCAGAGCCTTGGTCAGTGGCAAAACAAAATAGCGCTTTATAAAGATCTTGTTGATGATCGCTCAAGCCGTCGAACGGAGAAACGCGATGTACTTCAGAGCTTCGAGTTAGCGTCTCGTGAGCAATCTATGTTGCTCGAGCAAGGCGAATATGCAAAAACACTTAGCCGGATAGAAAATGAAAAAGATTATCTGGCCTTGGCTGTCGGGGAGACCCGGGAGTTGAATGAAATAGTTACACGTTTGAGAAAAACACTCGATGCGCTCGAAGCAGCAGGTCAGGACATCAGTGCTGAAAGGGAGGCCTACCAACGCTATCGAGGTATTTTGTTGTGGCAAGCCAGTGAAACTTATAGTGAGCAGTTGTGGCAGGGGAAAAAACGGCTTCGGGCTTTGGGTAACGCTATTGAGTCCTTTTCTCAGCGTCGCGATTCGATCAGCAAGGTGCTTACCGATGCGGTCGATATCCAGCCTTGGCACGGTCGCCTCGATAATGGCGCGCAGAGAATAACGGCACACCGGGAAAATGTGCAGGAACTGATTGCTCAAGAGGAAGAGGGCTTGAGAGACTTGTTGCTTGCAGCTCTATCGCAGCAACGCCAAGCGCTAAAAAGCTATCTGTCTCAAACTCGTTTGGCAATTGCGCGCTTACTCGATGCGGCGCTGCGCGAGCAAAAACAATGAATATGCTAAACCGCTTGCTGTGTGTTTTTGTCTCCTTGGGTTTGGGTGCATGTAGTTTTATGCCCGAAGAGGCTATCGAAGTGGGCCCCAAGTTAAATACCTTGGAACCCGCTCGTTTGCCCGATGTTAGCAGGGCGGTTCCCCAGGTTGAATTGGCCCAGGTGGCCAGTAGTTATCAGCGTGCACTTGAGGTAACCGATGATCCCCTGGTGCGTAGACAGATTAAAATTCGATTGGCGGGTTTAGAAATGACCCGAGCCGAAGAGGAAATGTTAAACAGTGAGGTCTCGGGAGTTTTTTTTGCAGGTGCGATAGCACAGTACCGATCCCTGCTCGATGAGTCAGATGAAGCGCTAGGGTCAGATAATAGTGTGCAATCAAGAGACGAACTGCTCTACCAATTGGCAAAGGCTCACGCACTCGATGGTCAAAACGTAGAGTCTGAGGCTGTGCTTTCTCGCCTGGTTGAGGATCACCCCGGTTCAGATTTTGTTGCCGAGGCGCGCTTTAGAAGAGCCGAGCGTGCCTTTAGTGACAGTGATTACAGACAAGCGGCAAAAAATTACTATGAGGTTATGCAGGCGGGTGAGGACACGCCCTATTACATTAACGCGGTTTATATGCTGGGGTGGGCACAGTTTAAGCAGCAGCGCTACTCCCAGTCATTAAGTTCTTTTACTCGTGTCATCGATAAGTTGGCCGGTAAAGACGGCAGTCTTGAAAACTTGAGCAAATCTGAAGCGTCAATGTCCGCAGATACTTTTCGTGTTATGAGTGTGACATTTTCCTATCTCGACGGCGCTAATAGCATCAGTGATACTTACCAGGAATTGGGTAATCGACTCTGGGAGCATCAGCTCTACAGTCATTTGGGTGAGTTGTATCTAGAAAAAAAGCGATTCAGGGACAGTGCTGACACCTACTTGCATTTTGTTAAACAGTTTCCTTATTCCGACCACGCGCCGCAGTTCAGTGTTCGCACCATCGGTGTGTACGACGTGGGAGGATTTCCTAGTCTGTTGTTGCCAGCCAAACAGAATTTTGTAAAGCGCTATGGACTTTATTCCGATTACTGGGGTAAGAAAGATCAAGAGATTCGTTCGAGCCTTGAACCCCATTTGCACGAATTCTTAATAGAATTATCCAGTTATGAACACGCGGGAGCCCAGGCGCTAAAATTGGCGGCAAAAAAGAATGCCGATAAGAAGACGGAAAAAGAAAGGAAGTTGGCGGCGACTCAACAAAGGCAATCACTGGTTAAATTTATTGACGCAGCCGACCTCTATCGAGAGTTTGTTGATACCTTCCCTCGAGACCCAAAGACACCGGAATTAGCCTTTTTGATGGGCGAATCTCTATTTGAAGGTGAACAGTTTGCCCGGGCTTTTAATGCCTTTGAAAAAGTGGCCTATGAATATTCACAGGCGGCGGGAATGACGAGTACTCGCGGGGCGGAGGCAGGCTACTCGGCGATATTAAGTGCCGAGAAATTAATCGTCTTGTTAAATGATGCTCAACGTGAAAACTGGCGTCGCCAGAAGACTGAGAGTGCACTGCGCTTCTCCCAGGTTTTTGCCAAAGACGAACGTGCGCCTAAAGTGTTAACACAGGCGGCGCAGGAGCTGCTGGGCTATGGGGAGATAGACCAGGCAATAGCTGCGGCGACACGGCTTACGCAATGGCGGCCACAGGCAGCAAAACAGCTTCGTCACGATGCCTGGCTTGTTATCGGGCAGGGGCAGTATGATCTGGAACGGTTTAACCTTGCAGAACAGGCCTACTCTCAAGTATTGCCTTTACTGGAAAAAAATAGCCCGGCACGTGCGCAAATACTGGAGCGCAGAGCGGCCAGCGTCTTTAAGTTCTCGGAACAAAAACTACTTGCGGGTGACAAAATTGGCGCGGTGAAGGAGTTGTTGCGTATTCAGCAGTTGGCGCCTAATACGGACATTGCTATTACCGCTCAGTACGATGCGGCAAACTACTTGATTGATCTTGAGCAGTGGTCCGAGGCGGAAAGGGTCATTCTGAACTATCGACGCCAGTATAAAAATGATGAACGTGTGGCTACGCTGCCGGCAAAGCTGGTATTGGTTTATCGCGCCCAGATGAAGTGGATTCCAGCGGCAAACGAATTGCTGGTGATCGCAGGAACCGATGGCAGTCCCGAGTTACAACGCCAATCGTTATATATGGCAGCAGAGTTATTTGAAAAAGCGGGAGACCTCAACTCTGCCATTGTGCATTTCCGTGATTACGCTCACCGCTATGCTAATCCTTTTGACCAGGTGATGGAGGCGAGATTTAACTTATCGGAGCTTTATCGTCGCACCGAGGAGGCCGATAAGCGCCGTTATTGGTTGCGTAAAATGAAAGCCGGTGACGCGGCCGCAGGTGCAGAGCGCAATGATCGTTCCCGATATTTAGGCGCCTTTGCCAGCTCAGATCTGGCAGACGATGAATACGATAAATTTGCCAGCATTCAGCTAAAGTTGCCCTTAAAACGAAGTTTGGCAAAAAAGAAAAAAGCACTCAAAACCACGCTGCAAGCATATGAAGCGGTATTGGACTACGGTCAAGCAGACTTCACAACCAGAGCCAGTTTCCGATTGGGTGAAATTTATGGCCAATTGAGCCGTGACCTGATGCAATCTCAGCGACCAAACGGCCTTGATGCACTGGCACTTGAGCAATATGAGATATTACTTGAAGAGCAGGCCTACCCTTTTGAGGAGAAGGCTATCAACATTCATGAGCTCAACGCCCATCGATCACGTGAAGGCGTTTATGATGAGTGGGTGAAAGGCAGCTTCACGGCTTTGAAAACATTGTTGCCAGGACGCTACCACAAACCTGAAGACTCACTGGAATTTTCTGATGATATCTATTAGTCGATCGGCATCGGCCAGAGTCCTTTTGGCATTTATTGTTGTTGTTTTGAACGCCTGTTCTGTTATTGAAAAACAGGAACAAACAGAGGCGGCCAAGCCTGTTGAAGAAACAAGCGAATCAGGGAGCGCGGCCCCTGTTAAGGCAGAGGAACAAGAAGCGTTGAGCGTCAACCCTTACACCGTGAAAAGAAGCGCAGTGCCGGCTGCCGCTCAGCAACGTTTTACTCGGGCAATGGAACAATTCAGGCAGGGGGAGCTCAGTGGGGCAGAGCGGGCTTTTGAATCTCTGACTAGAGATTACCCTTCACTGTCTGGCCCTTGGTTAAATCTGGGTTTGCTCTACCAGCACAGCGAACGGTCGGCCTTGGCCCCGGCACAATTTGAAGCAGCAATTCGAGCCAATAGCTTAAACCTGAATGCCTATAATCAATTGGGGATCAGTTTAAGGGAGCAGGGCAAGTTCGAAGATGCAGAGCGGCAATACTTGGCGGCACTGGCGATATGGCCCGACCACCCTTCCAGTCATCGAAACCTGGCTATTCTTTATGACTTGTACATGGGACGTGAAGCAGAGGCTTTAGTGCATTATCGAAGAGCTTGGCAATTGGCGCCTGATCCAACATTAAGAATATGGATGATGGATCTACAGCGCCGGGTTTCCACTGATAGAAAAAGCGAGGGTTAAGGCCATGATACTGTGCCAGAATCGACTACTTGTTTTAATGTTTGCGACCGCTTTGGTGGGCATAGACATTAATGCCGCTCAGAGCGCTGAAAAACACACAGGCAGTGCTGTGGTGAACCTCAGCACCACCGTTAGCGGAAACCAGGATCAGCCCAAAGTGCTTTACATCGTGCCTTGGAAAACGCCGGAAGTGGCGGCGGCCACCCGACAAAACCTTCAGAGTCAGCTGTTATCGGTGTTCTCCCATGTCGACAGGCAGGCGCTGCAGCGAGAATTGAAACAATATCCCCCTGTGACCAGTAGTGATGATGGTGCTGGCGAGGGTGCTGATGTAGAGTAGATGCCGGTTTTCACGGGATGTTAAAAACGTAAGCGTCGTCACAGTTATCGTTTGTAAGATCCTGCATACTGCGTACTCGCATTGGGCCAACCGACAACAGCAACTTTAACAGTAAAGACAAACAGACAAGAGTAGAAACCTATGGACTTCTTCAATACAGTAATGCGCTTCTTTCAAAATGGTGGTTCGTTCATGTACCCCATTGCGGTTGTGTTATTTATTGGTCTGGCTGTGGTGGTTGAGCGTTGGGTGTTCCTGACCTTTGCAAAAAATGCCAACCGTAAAGCATTCGACAAGATTCTGCCTTTGATTAAAAAGCAGGATTACAAGGCCGTGATGGCTCAGGCAAAAAATGCCGACGCACCCATCGCTCGCATTCTCGCATCTGGTGTAGCACGCATGGCACAATCGCCACGCAGAGACGATATTGAACTGGCGATGGAAGA
>CAJWCA010000284.1 GCA_913020395.1 uncultured Cellvibrionales bacterium
CCATCACAATGGCGACATCAGCAATGAACCATTGTGAACAGTTTTTAGACAGCAGTGCGATGCGATCGCCACGTTCAAAACCTTGAGCCTTAAGGCCCGCTGCAATGCGGCGAGCTTGCTCGTCGACTTCACCCCAGGTCAGAGTGTGGAATACTCGATCGATTGGCTGGTGCAGCCAAGGTTCGTTGGCGTGGGTCGCTACTTGATGACGGAACTGCGAGAGCGGCAAGCGGTAATTCATTGAACACATCCCTTACTATAGTTATTTGGAATCGCGCTCTAAAATACCAATCTGCCGCCCTCAAATCCACCTTTTAATACGGGTAATCCCCGATGCCTTAAAACTGCTTCTTTACCTGCGCAAATGCCTCCAGTGCGCGGTCGATATCATCGGCACTTAAGGCGGCTGACATTTGTGTTCGAATCCGCGCCTGTCCCTTGGGAACAACCGGAAAAGAGAAGGCGACAACATAGACACCGAGTTTTAACATCTCGGCCGCAAAACGTGAGGCTTTTTGAGCATCGTGCAACATAACCGGAACAATGGGATGCTCGCCCGGCAGTAGATCAAAACCCAAACGCTCCAAACCTGCACGAAAACGCTGAGTATTGCTCACCAGTTTTTCGCGCAAATCATTGGACTCGCGCACCAGCTCAATAGCCTTTAGGGCACCCGCCACAATGGGTGGCGCAAGCGTGTTGGAAAAGAGATAGGGACGTGAGCGCTGACGCAAAAGGGCAACAACATCTTTACTGGCCGACGTGTAGCCACCACTGCCACCGCCCAAGGCCTTACCCAAGGTGCCGGTGATGATATCAACGCGGTCCATACAGCCGCGATATTCGTGGGTCCCGCGACCTTCCTTGCCGACAAAACCCGTCGCGTGACAGTCGTCAAAGTGCACCAGAGCATTGTAACGATCTGCCAAATCGCAGATTTCATCGAGTCGAGCGATGTAGCCGTCCATTGAAAACACACCGTCGGTGGTGATCAATTTAAAACGCGCGCCCGCTTCATCGGCGGCCTTTAGCTGTGCTTCTAAATCGGCCATATCGTTGTTGGCGTAACGATAACGCTTGGCTTTACACAAACGCACACCGTCGATAATACTGGCGTGGTTGAGGGCGTCGGAAATCACGGCGTCTTCAGGCCCCAGCAGGGTTTCAAACAATCCGCCGTTTGCGTCAAAACACGATGGGTAGACAATGGTGTCTTCGGTGCCGAGAAATTCGCTCAACACCGCTTCCAATTGTTTGTGCGGACTCTGAGTGCCACAGATAAAACGAACGGAAGCCATGCCATAGCCCCACTCATCCAGCCCCTTATGGGCCGCCTCGGTCACCGCGGGGTGTTGAGCCAAACCCAAATAGTTATTGGCGCAGAGGTTGAGCACGTTCCCTGCCCCCGCCACTCCAACTCGGGCACCTTGGGGGCTCGTAATCACCCTTTCATTTTTATAGAGTCCCGCTGCTTCGATGGCAGTCAACTCATTGCTAATATGTTCTCGGAATTGGTCGTTCATGTGTACCTTTCCTCACCCAATAATTGTAAGCAAGCACCCTTCACAGATGCGCCCAGTTGAGAATGACTTTGCCCGCTTTGCCGCTGTTCATCGCGTCAAAACCCGATTGAAAATCTTCGAAGCCCAAACGGTGTGTTATGACCGGTTCAATATTCAATCCACTGTCGATCATGACCGACATTTTGTACCAGGTTTCATACATTTCCCGACCGTAAATACCTTTGATGGTCAGCATGTTAAAAATAACCTTGTTCCAGTCTATGGCCATATCTGCGCTGGGAATACCGAGCATTGAGATTTTTCCGCCGTGACACATGGCATCGAGCATTTGTTTGAAGGCCTGCGGACTGCCCGACATTTCCAAACCAATATCAAACCCTTCCTGCATGCCCAGTTGATGCTGCACGTCTTTTAATTCCTGCCTGGCGACATTGACCGTGTGAGTCGCTCCCAGCTGTTTTGCCAGTGCCAGACGGTCATCGTTAAGGTCTGTTATCACAACATGACGCGCACCTGCGTGACGGCAAACAGCGGCGGCCATCGCGCCGATCGGCCCCGCGCCCGTTATCAACACATCCTCTCCCAGCAAGTCATATTGCAAGGCGGTATGCACCGCATTGCCAAAAGGGTCAAACAGGGCGGCAACATCTAAATCAATACCGGGGCGATGCTCCCAGACATTAGACATTGGCAGCACCACATATTCTGCAAAGGCACCGGGGCGGTCGACACCAATACCACTGGTATGTGCACACAAGTGTCTGCGACCGGCCATGCAATTGCGGCAGCGTCCACACACAACATGCCCCTCGCCCGAGACTGTTTGCCCCGGCTTAAAATCAATGACATTCGAACCGACATCCACAATGTTGCCCACAAACTCATGCCCAACCGTCATGGGCACAGGAATGGTTTTCTGGGCCCATGCGTCCCAATTGTATATATGGAGATCCGTGCCACAGATGGCGGTGCGGTCCACTTTGATGAGCACGTCATTAATGCCCATTTCGGGTACCGGCACCTCTTTAAGCCACAACCCCTGGGTCGCATTTTGTTTGACCAATGCTTTCATGAAGCCACCTCGCTGTTACGTCCCCCTTATCAAATCTTAGAAGTCAAAGGGTAGAAGCCACTGGGCAATGTCGCCCAATCACGCTACTATTGCCGTCACCACGATAGTGGAATAAATTTCAGCATAGTAGATATTCTGGGGAAGAATAGAGCCAAGCCGTCTCCTATGCAAGAAAAAAATCCCTTATAAGAGAAAAACATGAGCACAGATCAAGATCACACCGGCCAGATTCTTTGTCAGCGCGTAGCAGAACTGCGTAAGAACCACGACCTGACCCTCGACCAACTCGCCAGCAGCTCAGGCGTGAGCCGCTCAATGTTGAGTCAAATTGAACGGGGGCAGGCCAATCCAACACTGGCCGTCACATTTAGAATAGCTCAGGCCTTTGGCATTACCATTGGCGAGCTCGTGGACCAGCCCTGGGCTGCGCCCAGCATTGATGTGGTGCACGGTGACGATGCCAACAATTTATTTCGTTCAGATGACAAGTGCACCATTCGAACACTGTCGCCGCTTCATTTGGAAAGGTCGGTTGAGTTTTATGAAATCGAATTGGCTGTGGGGGAAACCCTGTCCAGTTCAGCTCATTTTGAAGGCACTCGTGAACTGCTGACCATTGCCTCTGGCCAGGCAGAAATTGAATCTGGAGACACCCGGAGAAGTCTTGGGAAAAATGACACTGCAAGCTATCGGGCAGATCTAAGCCACAGCATCAGCAATGTAGGAAAAGGCCGTTTGATTTGTTATTTGGTGGTGACCTCTCGCTAGAAACCCGGATCAACAAAGGGTCGCTTGCCACATTGCTGATTAGCGGGCACCGCAACATCCATCATTTTGGGGTTGGGTAAATTCAGTTCTGACATGTGTGCGATATAGGCATCTTCCGATCCCAGCAATAAACGCGGATTACAGCGTCTCTCTTCACCAATTGTGCTCACACTCCAACCTTTGTAGTCATGCCCGGGATAAACGAGGGTGTCTTCAGGTAAAACCAGTATTTCGCTTTGCAGACTGTGATACTGGCGCCGCGCGTCACCGCCTTGAAAGTCTGTGCGACCCGTGCCGCGAATAAGCAGCGTATCTCCGCTGAACAACATTGCCTGAGGGCCAGGAATGAAGAAGGAGTAGGAATCATCGGTATGGCCGGGTGTATAAATGACTTTCAGTTTGTGCTGCCCAAAAGTAATTTCATCTCCGTGCTCAAAAGTAGCCGACACGCAGTTCGCCAAGGATTGCCTACCCACTAACGACGCGGCGCCAAGCTGCTCTCTAATGTCTCCTGCTGCCGTTATATGGTCGGCATGTGTGTGAGTCTCAAGAGTATAAAGTAACTTCAAGTCCAGCTCTTGAACCAAGCGATGGTAGTCGTCCAGCTTTTCTACTACGGTATCGATCAGTACCGCTTCGCGAGACTCTTCATCGGCCAGCAAATAGGTATAGGTACAGCTTTTCTGATCAAAGAGTTGTCGGATTAACATGCTGGAATTCCTCTTGTAACGACAAAACTCTATAGGGCACAGGCCGTCACATACCCGGCACCCTGACAATGACACTATCTTAACTGGGTAAATATATTCACCAGCGCAATCAAAGAAAGACAAACCGCAAACACTTTCTGCAACCGTGGCCCCGCAACGCGAGTTGCCACCAGCTGCCCGAAAAACATGCCAAGCACCCCACCCAGGGCAATTAAAGTCAACAAGTCATAATCGACTGAAGGGCTTGCAAGCATGTAACTGATAAACCCGGAACTGCTGACCGCCGCGATTATCACCAGAGAGCTTGCAATCGCTTGCTGGATGCTCACTTGGTTGAGCACCATTAACAATGGAACAATAAGAAAACCGCCCCCGACTCCAAACAGCCCCGTGAGCAACCCGACAATACTACCGCTCAGCAAAAGAGAACCAACACACCGCAGCCCCCATTGAAAGCGCCCTGTTGAACTCAGGCGACAAACACTTGGGGTGGGCGCCTGAGCCGCCAATTTAGAGCTGCGTAATACTCGGCTCACCTCCGGGTTTTGAGTGGCCTGTCGATACATTCTGGCCGCAATACCCCAGGCCAGCAAACTAAAACCCAGCAATAACAGAGTCTCATCCAGCTGTGCACCCAACCACCGCCCTGCCGGAGCCACGGCCACACCACTCACGCCCAGCAGCCCGGCTTGAATCCACAACACATTGTTAGAGCGCCAGTTTTTCAGGCTTCCATAAACGGCGCTGACGGCAACGGCCGCCATCGCAACACCAATGGCATCAGGCAGAGACAGCCCCAACACGAGCAAGAGCAATGGCACCGCAAAAATTGAGCCGCCCGCGCCCGTTAAGCCGAGTATAGAACCTATGACCAATCCAATAACAAATGCCATGAATGATTATCCGCCGTTAAGTGCGGCGATTATTCCAGGGCATACGTGCCAACAGCACGCCCATGGCACAGGTATCGGAAATACCCGCAAACACCAGACCCGCTCCAACAAAGGCCGACAAACTATAAAATGCCGGATTCGTAAAGTAACCAAGCGAAGCACCCAGCAAAACAAGCGCCCCAGCGGTGATACGAACCTGACGCTCCATTGACATTGTCTTGGCACCAGTTGAAACCAAGGGTAGCTCGGTATTCCTCAATTCATTGATACCGCCATCGATAATCACTAGAGGGTTGGATAACAGGGGCCTTACCTTCTCAGCCGCCATGCTCGCTCGCTGGCCCCCTTGGCACAATAGATACACCACTTGGTCCGACCCACATCGATTCTCGGCCATCAGTTCAACCAGGCTTTCACGCTCTATATCTTGCAGAGGCAAATTGTGACTAAAACCAACACCCTCTGACGCTACTTCTGAAGGGCTACGCACATCGAGAGTCAATTGAGGCCCGTTGTGATGACAAAGGGTGGCAAACTGCTGAGCAGACATTTTTGATAGGTTCATAGGATTCTCCCGTTATTCAGTGGCGCAATAGAGGTCGTGCAGCAGGCCCAAAACAGCCATGGCCTCCTTACCCCTGAGACGATAAAACTTGTTCTGAGCTTCCCTGCGGGCCTCTACCAGGCCCGCGACTCGAAGGGCTGCCAAGTGCTGAGACAGCGCTGACTGGCTCAGCGGTAACATCGCTTGCAACTCACCGACAGAGAGCTCTTTATCTACCAGAGAACACAGGATCATAAGCCGGTTTTCATTGGCCATTGCCTTTAACAAACCCGCTGCAGCCCGGGCGTTACCTTCCATTGCAGACAGATCAAGCGCTTGTTCAATTTCTTCAGCCATTGTGCCCTCACTCACATATAACCAATTCGAATAGCAGACATTATATTAGTTATATTTAATTTAGCAAGACCTTATATTAAAACCTAGAGTGAGATTGGAAGTCGAATTAATGCGGAAATGTAACTTCCCACTTGAACCTGAATCGCGTTCAACGAAGTTGGGAAGTAGGTAACCCCCCGCAACTACTCGCCTGTAGTGAGAAAATACAAGTTCTTGAGAAACCATTAATTGTCAATTCATTGAATAACCGAGGGGGAATTTGAGATTTGAGGCAGACCGGTATTTAGCAATTAATATATCAAAAATTAAAT
>CAJWCA010000285.1 GCA_913020395.1 uncultured Cellvibrionales bacterium
CTGGTAGGCGCGACCACTCGAGCCGGCCTGTTAACGTCTCCACTACGAGATCGATTTGGCATTGTGCAACGGCTGGAATTTTATTCTGTCGGCGACCTGACTCATATCGTCACACGATCTGCAAGCTTAATGGGCATTGAAATTGAGCAGGAAGGCGCGCTGGAAGTGGCTCGTCGTTCACGGGGAACGCCCCGTATTGCCAATCGTTTACTGCGCAGGGTCAGAGATTATGCCGAGGTAAAGGGCGACGGAATCGTCAGTGGAGACATCGCTGACAGAGCACTGGATATGCTGAGTGTCGACGAAAGTGGTTTTGATCACATGGACCGCAGGTTGCTGATGGCAATGATAGACCGCTTTGGCGGCGGCCCCGTTGGCGTCGACAGCCTGGCCGCTGCAATCAGTGAAGAGCGCGATACCATCGAAGATGTAATCGAGCCGTACTTGATTCAGCAGGGTTTTTTGACACGCACCCCGAGAGGGAGAATGGTGACTGCACACACCTATAAACATTTTGGTCTGGATTTACCGGAGCGACTGAATGACGGCGTCTGACAGTGGTCGGCAGGCGCACACGGCTCGGTTTCCTGTTCGTGTGTATATAGAAGACACCGATGCGGGTGGAATTGTCTACTATGTCAATTATCTGAAGTTCATGGAGCGGGGTAGAACCGAGCTGGTCAGGAGCCTGGGTTTTGATAAGCCGGCTCTGCCGCAAGATGACATTCAACTGGTGGTACATTCAGCCCAGGTGAACTATCGCAAACCCGCACGCCTGGATGACTGCCTCGAAGTGAGCACCGCAATTGCCAAAGTGTCCCGGGCCAGCTTGTTATTTGTGCAACAAGTTTGGCGAGATGCGGAACTGTTGTGCGAAGCATCAATCAAAGTGGCCTGTGTTGACTCAGAAAGTTTAAAACCCATGGCATTACCATTAACCCTGTTTACGGCGCTGACGCGTTTCACCCATAACCCTTGTTGATCTGGATAGACTATGAATGAAGCAGAAACACTCTCCATCTGGAGTTTGATATCCGAAGCCAGTTTACTGGTGCAATTTGTCATGCTGTTATTGTTTTTGGCCTCCGTTGTGTCCTGGGTGATGATTATTCAGCGGGGAAGTTACCAGCGCCGGGCGCAGCGGGCCTTGCGTTCATTTGAAACGCAATTTTGGTCGGGAATTGATCTGAGCCAGCTCTATCGCAAGGGTAACAGTGACCCTGCCGGCAGCAATGGCGTTGAATCTATTTTCAGGGCGGGTTTCAAAGAGTTCAGTCGCTTGCGTCAACAGGTTGGCGCAGATCCTGACGCGGTAATGGAAGGCACTCAGCGAGCCATGCGCGTTGCCGTTTCCAGAGAGGAGGAAAAGCTGGAGTTGCACCTGCCGTTTCTGGCCAGTGTCGCCTCCGTGAGCCCCTATATTGGTTTGTTTGGTACCGTTTGGGGAATCATGAACTCGTTCCGCGGCTTGGCGAATGTGCATCAGGCAACATTGGCGACCGTGGCCCCGGGGATTTCCGAGGCGCTGGTCGCCACAGCAATGGGGTTGTTCGCCGCGATCCCTGCGGTGCTGGCCTACAACCGATATGCCGCTCGAGCAGAGTCGCTGAGTTCGAGTTATGAAACCTTTGCCGACGAGTTTTCTGCCATATTACACCGTCAGGTTCACGCCAAATAAGCCGGCTTAGAGACGAGAGAGAGCAACTATGGCGGGACGTAGACAAAAAAAGAAGCCAATGGCTGAAATCAATGTGGTGCCCTATATCGACGTCATGTTGGTATTGCTGGTTGTCTTTATGATCACTGCGCCATTGTTAATGCAGGGTGTAAAAGTCGATTTACCCCAGGCGCCTTCGACGCCACTGGATAACAAGGATGAAGAGCCGCTGATCATCTCGGTGAAAACGGATGGTACTTACTATTTAAATTTGGGTAAGGATGAAAAACTGGCAAAACCCTTAACAGATATCACCTCGACGGTGGCCAAAGTGTTGCGACAAAAGCCGACGACACCGGTGCTCGTCTGGGGTGACCACAGTGTCGACTACGGTGTTGTGGTGAATTTGATGACGCAACTTCAAAAGGCGGGCGCTCCTTCTGTTGGGCTCGTCACCGAGCCACCCCGGTAGCTGTGACGATGATTGGGCGCAATAACTCCTATTCCCTGGCGATTATTGTCAGTGTTGCAATGCACTTGGCGCTGCTGGCAGCGGTTACCTGGGGGTGGTCTGCCAGTCAGACAACCCAGAAAGTCTACGTGCCCAAATTCATTGAAGCCAAACTTGTGACAATTAAGGCACAAACACCCAAAAAGGCTGCCCCAAAGAAAAAACCTAAAAAAATTGATTTGGCCGCAAAGCGCAGGGCGGAAGCTAATCGCAAGAAATTAGCGGATCAAAAGCGCAAAGCGGCGGCAATGAAAAAAGAAGCCGATCGAAAGGCGGCAGAGAAAAAGAAAGCCGAGGCACTGAAAAAAGAGCAGGCTCGACTCGCCGCTGAAGAGCTGGCAAGGCAGAAGGCCCTGGAGCAGCAGCGCCTGGACGAGCAGAGAATACGACAGAATCAGGAAGAGTTCTTCGACGAGTTGGAAGCGGAAGATGAACTGATGCTGGCGGAAGAAAATGAACAAAAAGCGCAAAGCTATGTCAGTAAGATCAGTTCTCGCATAGAACAAAACTGGAGCCGACCACCGTCGGCCCGCCGGGGAATGAAATGTGAGTTATTACTGTCTCTGGTGCCCACCGGGAAAGTGGTGAATGTGAGCATAGTTAAAGGCAGCGGCAATTCGGCATTTGATCGTTCGGCGGAGCTTGCGGTCACAAAGGCGGAACGTTTTCCAGAATTGCAGGGCATGGACCCCGTCGTTTTTGAACGGTATTTTCGACAGTTAAGAATTGTATTTAATCCACAGGATCTTCGTTTGTGATACTGGAGTCTGAATTTTTGGGCCGGGCGAAGGGTTTTTTTAATCTCTATGGGTAGAGTAAATCGGCAGTGAACGATAGAATTTCACGGCCACCCACAATAACAATGGATATTAACGAGTGAAAAATTCAGCCAAGTTACTGGTGATACGTTATGTGAGCATCGCCGCGTTGTCGTTCTTTTCCGTTTTCTCCGCCAATTCAGCCCTCGCTCAATTGACGATTGAAATCACCCAAGGGGTGGATAGCCCGGTCCCCATTGCCGTCGTGCCATTTTCGGTGACAGGTGGAGAGGCCGTTCCTGAAGATGTTGCGGCTATTATCAATGCAGATTTGCGCCGCAGTGGTCTGTTTCGACCCATTCCGCAGGGGGATATGTTGTCGTTCCCCCGCAATCAATATGAGATTTCATTTCGAGACTGGCGAATTTTGGGTTCCGAATACCTGGTGATTGGTGGAGTTACCCGCAAGGCAGACAAATACAGTGTTCGATTTGAACTCTTTAATGTATTGAGTCAACGGTCTGTACATGTGCAAACGGTTGAGGCTGGTCTGGAACAGTTGCGTGACCTGGCCCATTATGCGAGTGATCAAGTGTTCGAAAAGATCACAGGTATCAGAGGGATATTCTCCACCCAGATGATCTATATAGAAGCTTTTCAAAACGGTAATGTTGAACAGGACAAGTTTCGTTTAATGCTCGCAGATGTGGATGGGGCCCGCCCTCGTTTATTGCTGGAATCCCGGCAGCCTATTTTATCGCCATCTTGGTCGCCAAATGGACAGGAGGTTGTGTATGTTTCTTATGAAACCGGGCGACCTGCTATTTTCCGTCAGGAACTGGCCACTCAAAAGCGCGAACAGCTGACCAACTTCAAGGGTTTGAACGGCGCACCTGTCTGGTCACCCGATGGCAAACGCATTGCACTCACACTGTCAAAAGATGGCAACCCTGAAATCTATACACTCGATATTGCCTCCAAGCAACTGGCACGAATCACGCGACATTTTGCCATTGATACCGAACCAAATTGGACAACTGATGGAAAAGGCGTCATTTTCACCTCTAATCGAGGTGGAAAGCCACAAATTTACCAAGTAACCCTTGCCAGCGGGCGTATTGAGCGCTTAACCTTCGAGGGGGATTACAATGCCAGACCCAGGGTATCGCCAGATGGCAAGAGCCTGGTCATGGTTCATCGGGAAAATGGGGTGTTTCATATCGCGGCTCAGGATATTGCCAGTGGCGACATGCGCATACTCACCGAGACATATCTGGATGAATCGCCTACTATTGCGCCCAATGGCGCGATGTTGATGTACGCGACTCGGTATAGAGGTAAAGGTATTTTGGCGGCGGTATCACTCGATGCGGGTGTGAAGTTCCGGTTACCGTCTAAACAAGGGGACGTGAGAGAGCCGGCGTGGTCTCCCTTTTTTGATTAAAGGCACAACAGCAATTTACTATAAATGGAAATGGAGTGATTTATGAACAACACAACAACAATGCGTGGATTAGGGCTTGCACTGGTATTGTCGGTATTGGCCGGCTGTAGTAGCACGAGCACTCAAGACGCAGATGCAGGCGCAGGCGCAACAGATACTGGCGTAACAACCGGTGGTGCCGGATCTGCGGAGGTGAATGCTGTTGAAGAAGCACCAGTACAGGAAGAAGTATTGGATACTGTTTTTTACTTCGATTTCGATCAGTCTATGTTAAGGCCTGATGCCCGTGCAGCATTGACCGCACATGCCGAGCGCCTGAAAGCCTCTCCCCGCTCTCTGCGCCTGGAAGGCCACGGTGACGAGCGCGGCACTCGCGAATACAACATGGCACTGGGTGAGCGTCGCGGAATCGCTGTGCGTGACTTCCTGTCACTGCAAGGTGTTGATGCGTCAATGATTGAAGTTGTGAGTTATGGCGAAGAGCGTCCTGCGTCAATGGGCAGCAGCGATTCAGCTTATTCCCAGAACCGTCGCGTAGAAATGAAGTAATCCTTAACTATGTTACGACGATTTTCATTTGAAGGGGCCGTCTTCAGGGCGAGACCCCTCTCGGTATTGTGGGCAGCGATTGCCTTGTTTACAGCTGCGAGTCTACAGGCACAAGTCAGTGTGGTTGAATCTCAGCCAGTGGGCAAAGCGAATCGTGTTGGTCAGTCGGCGGTGGTTACTGGTCCGCCAACAGCGGGTGGCGTGCAATCCATTCCCTCGACTAATGCTGCGGCAGAAACGTTTTATCAGATGCAGGTTTTACAGCAGGAAGTATTAGAGTTAAGAGGCCTGTTGGAAGAACAAGCGTTCCAGATAAAAAAATTGAAGCAACAGCGCACCGACGATTATCTGGATTTGGATCGTCGTATCAGTACACTGGGAGGGGCGAGCCAAACGCCTTCCTCGGTATCGGCGGCGACGGACGAACCGGCGAGTGGGAACTCGGGTTCTACTAGCGTCATTGATAATACTCAAGCCCCAACAGCGAACACAGCGGTCAATGGTGATGAAAGCGCCGCTTACCGTTCCGCGTATAATTTGTTGAAGGCACGTCAAGTTGATCAAGCCGTCACCGCGTTCAGTGATTTGCTCATTGATTACCCCGAAGGTCAATACGCTGCAAATGCGCATTACTGGTTGGGTGAAATCTTTTTGCTTAAAAATGAGCTGGAATCTGCCCGGCAGTGGTTTACCCGCTTGCTCGATGGTTTCCCTGGGCATCGCAAAGTGCCCGATGCACAGTTTAAGTTGGGCAAGGTTTACGACCTGATGGGCGATAAGACCCGTGCACGTAGCCTGCTTGAAGCAGTAGCCGGATCTGATGCCAATGCGGCCAGACTGGCAAAAAGATATCTAGAAGAACACTTCCAATAATATCCATTCAGGTGAATCGGGTGCTAATCGATTATTAAATTGATACTAAAAGCACCTGATCGCCGATTTCCGTCTATACATATTATATGAGCGACTCACAAGTTCGAATCACCGAAATATTTTACTCCTTGCAGGGAGAGTCCAGCACGGTGGGCTTGCCTACCGTGTTCGTGCGCCTCACCGGTTGTCCTTTGCGCTGTCAGTACTGCGACTCTGAATATGCTTTTTTTGGCGGTGAGCGAATGGACATCACACAGATCTGTGAAAAAGTAGCATCCTATCAGCCACGTTATGT
>CAJWCA010000286.1 GCA_913020395.1 uncultured Cellvibrionales bacterium
CGCCGAGCGTTGAGCTCCAGGCTGTTGCGCTTCGTCAACTCGAAGGCTCAGATCCAGGCGCAACTATAAGTGACCGTGTAAGGGGAATCTTTCAAAGACTCGAGCCAGATGTTCCAGATCTTGAGACTATAGCGGAAGCACTGCATATGTCACGAGCCACTCTCAAGCGTAAGCTAAAGACGAACGGCTCGACATTCCAAGATATCAAAGATTCGTTTCGACTTCGACGGGCTAGCAATCTGCTCCGAGACACGGAAGCGACAGTCGACGAAATCGCTGCGGAGCTAAGATTCAGCGATGCTAGTGGTTTCTCGAAAGCCTTTCGACGGTGGACAGGCCTTACTCCTAGCGAGTGGCGTCTTGCACAACAAGTTTCTGCCAATAAGGTCTGAGCTATCATTGCCGCTATTGTTTAGACCCGCAAGCTGAGCTGATTTCAGCAGTCGGTTGACCTGAAAGCCCCTCGCGCAGCCGGCCGGTTGCGGCAACGTGAATTTATCCAACAGGCAAGCTGACTTAAGCGGAATTATTATGAACCAGCAACCCTGTTGGAGAGAGCTGATTTAACGAGAAGTCATTTACTTTTGAGCCCTTTTTCCCCAAATCTGAGCCGCCTTGACCTTCTGCTTAAGAGGGTTCCCGGATATATTTCTATCCTGCAGCAGTCAGTATGAAGCGTACGGTGATACAGGCTGCATCATGGTGTTCATTAAATCGCTTACAATGAACGTATTTTCGACCAGGCAACTAAAGAATGTCAGCCAAAAACTCGTTTGACAAGTTTCAAGGAGCGTCATGCAGGCACCTGAAAACATACCCGACCATCTGGCACCCGCCGCGCAGGCGGCACTCTCATGGATTAATAACGCGCGCGCATCTGAGTACTCCCTGACGGGTCTGGTTGGTGTCGACAGCATCGAAACCGCTGGAGAACCTTTCGAGTTTGGTCTTGTTCTTTGCGATGGCGAGATATGCGCCCGAGAACAAATATACGTCATTCCCGATGGCGATGCTTTTCACTTCGACTTTGTTGATGAGTCGGAACCCGATATTCCGCCCCTACTCGACCCACCGGTGGGTGTACGTCGCGAATGGTTAGATAAGCAGTTAGATAAGCACGAGTTTGTACTGCTACTTTATTATCGCGGTCTGTGGTGACCTCCTTGCCGCTTCGAGTTACGAAGCTATGTGAAGTCCGGTGTCCTTGATGAAATACATGCGGCAGGTGGAGAGGTGTTCGGTGTTTCCAGTGAACCCCAGACCCTGGCGACCGAAGCCGAAGAGGATTGGGAAGTGGGATTCCCGATCGTCGGCGACCCACACCATGAGATTCGGGAGGAATGCGCCGAGCGAGGTTGGCTGGATGTATTTTACAACGAGGATTCCGGCCATCTGCGCGAGCGCAAATGGGCATCCCATCCCAAGGGGTACTACCAACCGGCGGTCGTTGCGGTACATAAATCCGGACGGATATTGTATCGCTGGCGGTGTGTACCGAAGTTCAGCAATATGAATGGCGCTGGCGCTAGGCCGGAGGCAGCGTACACCTGGGAGAAGATACAGGCATCGCTTGAGCAAACAGAGGATGCGCCTCCCGATATCAACCCGGAGATGGGTTCTAAGGAAATTGGTTGGTTCCCCTTTATGCTGATTTTGACAGCACATGGTTGGTTTATACGGCCGAAGGTGTTCCCACTGGGGCGAGAAGGGGATAAAAGTTCGGCGCCCACGGGAAAAATGATGCGCCGTGTTTATGGTTTTATAGCGTTGTGGCTGGTTTTGCTTCTTATTCTCCCGTTTAAATGGTTTGGGATTGCTGTGTTGACGTGGCTCGTGGTACTGACACCAGGGTTAATTGAGATCCATCGTCAGTTCCAACACGAATCCGATCCCTACTGATGCCAGTTAAAGGATTTGCCTATCACGGGCTCAATTGGCAATTCCTGTGGGCCAAAGGCGTTTGAAGGTTCCAGATGAGATTCATGAAGCGCTTATCTGGACCAACTAAAATAGGAGAAGTGCGATGGTTTGGCTAATTTGGATATTGGTCCCAATAGTCTATGGGTTGTTCTCACTCTGGTACTTCAACTGGAGAGGGCCTGTTACCCAAGTCGAAATCGATAAGTATGTGAGCATGTTTGCCGGGCTTGAAGGTAGC
Organism: uncultured Cellvibrionales bacterium; assembly: GCA_913020395.1. GTDB lineage: Bacteria > Pseudomonadota > Gammaproteobacteria > Pseudomonadales > Cellvibrionaceae > CAJWCA01. The sequence continues at coordinate 2,159 of CAJWCA010000286.1, forward strand.
AAGCACACAGAGTTGGCAGTGATGAGAAAGTTCCTGGAAGAAGATGATGGCAAAGAGTTTGTGATGCTAAATCTGATTCAACTTCACGAGGGGAAAGTGTCTCATCCCGTGACGGGTGCAACACAAAACCCTCGTCAATTGTTGACCAATTACTTTAAATCGTTTTTATCGGCGTCGATGAAGCGGGGTAGCCATCCGGTATTCCAGGCACGCACTGCTGGTGGCAATATCGATAGTTGGAATGCAGACAGCAATGTGGGTTTTATGGCGACGAGTATGATGCGCTACAAAAGCCGTCGAGACCTGATTGAACTCCTCATAGATCCTGCGTTTGCAGATTCTCATTTGTACAAACTGGCTGCCATAGAACGGACCATTTCTTATCCAACACAGACGATATTTAATGCATCGCTGCGGCCGCCAATATCAGTGCTATTGGTTTTATTGTTACTCGCATCGATGGCACAAAATATAGCCTCTCTAATGAGGCCTTAAGTTTACCGGGAGTGAACTGGCCGCGTCCGCAACCTAAACAACATTAATACAATTTGATTCGAGACTTTTTGAGGATACTTATGACGCGTACTATTGCTGATCTTGGGCCTGATATTCACAGGCGTTACCCATACAAATCAAACTTTGCCAATGTGAACGGTTGGCGAATGCACTATGTGGACGAAGGGCCCAGAGAAGCGCAACCCGTGTTGCTTCTCCACGGTAATCCCGCGTGGGGGTTTCTATGGCGCGAGACGATGGTACCGCTGTTAGAGGCAGGTTATCGCGTGATTGTGCCTGATCAAATTGGCTTTGGTCTTTCTGAGCATCCCCATGCAGCAAGCGCGCATAGTTTGGATAATCATGCAGCGAATCTGGTGGCGCTGATCGATCGCTTAGAACTGAAGAATATATTTTTTGTTTGCCATGACTGGGGCGGACCGACCGGCTTAAGTGCACTGCTTACCCGAAAGGAATTGGCGTCGGGAGTGGCCGTAATGTCTACCTGGGCGTGGCGCGAACCATCGTCAGATTTTCATAAACAAGTCATGCCGTGGCTGACAATGCATGCGCCGATTGTGGGTCCTTATATTATGGGCAGACAAGGTGCTTTCCCCGGAAGAGGCATGTATCTGTCAGTGGTCGACAGAGAAAAATTCAAAAGTGAAGCGATGGATGCGTATCAAAGCGTTTTGCCTGACGCCAATGATCGAAGGCTAACCTGGCAGTGGCCGCGGTCGATACCAGTGAACCCCGATACCGACATTGCTGGCGATCGGTTCGAGTGGTTAGAGGAGGGGGTCAGGGATCTAACGATACCGTCATGCGTGATTTGGGGTCGTGAAGAAGTCGTGTTTACGACAGATGTTTTTGCGCGGAAATGGCATGAGATCTGGCCGCACGCCGAGGGCACCCATATGGTCACAGGAAATCATTTTCTCCAGGAGGATTCCGGGTTCGAGATTGGTGAGCTTTTGACCGACTTTGCAGAACGAAATCTCTCCGGGGGAATCAGCCAATGAATGTGAAAAAAAGAATTGAACGACCTTCAGGTTTTCGAAGTGTTCCTGTCCTGACGGATCCTGATGTCGCGCATTATCCCGAGTTTAAAGATTTTTTGGTAAAAACCTTTGAGCTGGGTGAAGATCCGCTAGGAGCACCGGGATTGTTGGATGTGAATAGTCGCTTTTACGAATTAATATTTGTAGGTCGCTCTGGCCAAGAATTTCCTGCTGCGATTGAGATCGCTGCTCTTGTTAAAGGTTTGGAGCCAATGGATACCGAGCAGACTGATAGGGATCTGTGGGAGATTATGGAGTGGCTCGTCGAAGGCGTTGGTGGCCGATGGACCATCGATGCTTTGAGAACCACGGGTAAAATATACCGAGTCATACCCGAGGGCATTGAATAGAAACGTTCAATAAAGAAAGACAGTGTTAGCGACGTTGAATTTCGTAGACGTTTTTTCCGAGACAGAACCTGCTTCGTATTTTAGAAACTCAACTAACCAGAGTGAGGGAGCGGGTCATGCGAAATTTCAAATCAGTGAGACAAGCTCTGCGGTTTTTGAATATTCATGCTGTTGTATATAACTTGTTTAATCTAGGGTGCGTGGAAACAGCCGTCATTTAGTTTCAGCTGAAACTTATAGGAGATATCAATGACCTATCGGCCGAAGCTTATGACGCGACGTGACTCTTTCTTTAAAACCAAACCCCGAACTCCAAACCATCTTCTATTACCCTGGCAAATAATCCGCATGCAGTGATTCCGAGACCCATTCCTCCTTAATATGATCAGCAATCTCTTGGTCTGAATACCCGTGTTCTTTAAGAATGCCAACAGTATCCTGCCCAACCTTGGGAGCGGAATTTCCAAGCTTTAGGGATGCATTATTCTTAAATCGCGCATGGAGTGGCGGAACAACATCAACATAGCCCAATTCCTGATGGTCGACCCTTGCAACCACGATGGATTCAGCTCCAGGCTTGAAGGATTTACAATCTACTGCTTGCATCGGTTTCACATGTTTCTTTCGTATGTCATCAATCCGGTTTATGCAATGGCAGCCAAAACCTGCCTCTCTAAAAGCATCTACCGCTGCAGCAACTTTTTGTTTTGAAATATTGTTTTCCAGTAGGCTGATAAGTTTTTCATCACTGGCGTTTTCAGAAGGCAACGCATCGATAAAAGGAACCTGTTTCAATAAAGAGACTTCACTACGGTTAGCTGCTAGAAATATCCAACCGTCTTTTACCTTGTAAATGCGATTCAAGGCGTTCTCGCCCAGTGTTTCCTGACCACTGGGTTCGTTGCCCGATTTTTTCCTATCTGATTTAATCATAAAGGGCGCCTGAACCAATTGGGCAGCCTGGGCTAAAGAGGTTCTCACCAATTCCCCTTGATCAGAGCCTGATGCCTTTTTACGGTACAGGGCCAGTGCGATCGCATAGGAAGCTGAGTAGCCCGTGAGATAATCAACACAGGATGCCAAACCGTGGAGTTCGGGTTTGCCCTCACCACCATAGCGGTGCATGATGCCCGTTGTGGCTTGCAATACAGGGTCATAGCCCGGTCGATCGGCCCAGTTGTGATCCTTCATGCCAAAATAGGCTGTAAGATGACAATAGATCAGCCCAGGACGGCGCGCCTTAACCTGTTCATAGCCTATGCCCAGTTTCTCTGCGATGCCTTTTCTAAAGTTATGAACCAACACATCTGCAGAATCAATCAGGCGCCAAAGAATTTCTTTTCCTTCATCTGTTTTAAGATCAATCAGAATTGAACGTTTGCCTTGGCTCACTTCAAGTGCAAACCAAGTGGGATACCTGGGACCCAAATAGGGGTTGGGCGCTTCAATTTTAATTACATCGGCACCATATTCAGAGAGAACCTTGGCGGAACTAGGTGCCGCAACCACGGTAGATAGGTCTAGAACCCTACATCCCTCTAGAATACGCATTCCAGGCTGATGGTTAGCTTGGCTTGTGGTTTCAGGTGCCATTGTTTCTCCCCAGGAGCTAAGTAAACTGTCCAGGTTCAGATCCCTATAGTCAGCAGCTATGGGAATGCACTCTGAGTCTGCTGTTTTTTCAAGATATACCTGTGTAGAAAATTGTTTTATCTTGCCTTCTAGAGCATCATCAATTTCAAGTGTTAAGCCTGTATCTTTGGCCTCTTTCGCGTCCAGCCATTCGGACGTTGTTCTTTGCATACTGCAGGGAATACCGGCCTTAATCAGTTTTTCTTCCCAGAAAAATGCGCTCTCTTGGGAGAATTTATCGGCCATAAGCTCTCTGATGCGGGACTTCCACTTGGATGTCATGAGGGCAGAATCACTGAGATTGTTATTCAACATGCCTACTTTGTAGGGG
>CAJWCA010000287.1 GCA_913020395.1 uncultured Cellvibrionales bacterium
TTCCTCCCCCCATCCTTAGATTGATAAAGCGCCTCATCCGCCCTCTGCAGCCACTCAATCCCGGGTTCAAACAAACAAACCCCCAAACTGATCGTAAACTGAAAGCTAAGCTCTTCATGTTGAATCGTCAGCCCTTCAATACCTTCCCGCAGTCGCTCACAAAAAAGCAACGCGCCTTCCTGCTTCGTCCCCGGCAAGATCACCACAAACTCTTCACCGCCATAACGCCCACAGATATCCGTGCCACGACTAACTGCCTGCAACAACTTCGACACCTGCCGAATCGCCTCATCCCCCGCAGGATGCCCATAGGTATCATTCACCTTTTTAAAGTGATCAATATCAAAAATGACCAAAGCACAATCGCCACCATAACGCTCCAAGCGCTGGTACTCTTGTTTTAAACACTCCTCCCAATAACCGCGATTATTAAGACCCGTCAAACGATCCGTCCGACTGAGTGTTTCAAGCTCCGTATTTGCCTCCTCCAACGCTTTGCGATTGCTCGCAACATCGGTCACATCATAAAGAATAAGGCAGACATGTTCGATTTGGCCATCCACCGAAGACAGTGGCGCAAAGGTGACATTTTGACGCATATAAGACTCAACGCCGGTGATAGGCCGATAGTTTTTAAACTGGAACAACCAAGGGCGCAATTCCCACGTCGCAAAGGTGCGCGTGCCCAAAAGAAAAACCGTCTCCGCCTTTTGCATAAACCATTGTTCTGGCAGCTCTGGGAAAGCATCAAAAAGATTCTGTCCTTTTATGTCCTGAGGACTGACGCCACTGTGGTTTTCCATAAAACCATTCCACAACTTCACATCATAGTTTTTATCAAACACACAGAGACCCACATCAATGGTCTGCAACATGTCCATGAACCAGTGAAATTCGCGGGAAAACTCATGATCTACGTCATTCATGTTCTAACACCGTCCATTAGGAAAACAGGATATTCAAACGCTGCTGTAAGGTGGGAATGGAATCGGGAGTGAACAGCAGCAAAAGTTCACAATTGACGTTGTGATTTTCAATTTGGAACGTGATCTCCACCGCGAGTGTCTCCAAAGACTCATCCCGAGGGGTATTCAACAAACTTTCAACCTTAAGGTGTTGCCCCAATACCAATGGGTGACTGACACAAAAGTTAATATCAATTTGCTGGCCAATACCCTGTATACACGTGCCCACCAAAATACTGCCCAAGTCCATAAGTAACTCAAGCTCATCGTGGTGCGACTCGGGTTGAGGTCGATTGAGCATACTGGCGATATCGTGGAAACTGCTGTCATCAAAAACCAGCAAGGCTTCACCCGCAATATTGGCACCCACAAAACCCTGACATACGGCCGAATAGGTACTGCCGTTTTGGGCCAGAGACAGAGCCATTCTCAACTCATTAGCGGCCAACAAAGAGACCTTGGGAATCGGCAGCTGGACAAAACCCTGTAGCAACTTGGCCAGCAAGGCAGCACTGCGCCCCATGGCAATGTTGGATACTTCCTGAAGGCCTTCGCGCAGCGCTTCATCGCCATTGAGGTCATCGGCATCGAAGGTTTCTTCGGGGAGGCTGGCCGACTCTTCCTCTGGCGCAGTGAAATCTAAACCAAATTCACTCATCAATTGAGCGAGCGTTTCTTTGCGAATGGGCTTTTCAATGAAAGCCAAGGCACCCAATGCCATAACCCGCTCGTGTGCTTGAGCTTGAATATCACCCGACACAACAATGACCAAAGCCGACAAATTCTCTGCACGAATTTGGGTCAGGGTCTCATAACCATCCATAACAGGCATGTTGAGGTCGAGGAAAATAATTTCTCCCTGCCCTTGTCGCAAAAGTTCTAAGGCTTCCAAACCATTCGCAGCAAAAGAAACATTAAGCTGCCAGGACTCAGGCAAGACTTTGCGCAGCTGTTTGCGCGCCATGGCTGAGTCGTCACAGATGATAATGTTTGCGGTCATGATGAGTGTGCGAAGCTAGAAAGAGCAAATCGATAAGCTGCGAGAGAAGTCATTTTACCTCGTCGAGGCGGGGGGGGAAGTGCGGGCTGATTCATGGTTCTTTTCGCTAATATCGCTCAGGCAATGCAAGAGTCAATTTGTTGTTTTTATTCAGTCCCTATATTGGCTTGCCCGGAATCCTTACCTATCTCAATTGTAGTCCATACCAAGAGAAGCGTATATGGAGAATTTACCCCCTGAGCTTTCCAAGCAGTCGATTCACCCACACAAAGCAATTAACTCCGAAGTCATAGAGTACTTTCCTGCCCGATCAAGGTGCGAATGCCACTCTAAAAATACAAGCCTCGTCACACATCAAAACACGACAGGGCCGAATGTGGCCAATGCGTCAATGGGAATTCTCTAAACTTCAGGCCGAGAATTCTTTCAAATACTTAACACGCCACAGGAACAAAACATGAATCTTAAATTTGTCGCAATGAAGTCATCAGGCGCTCAGGAATTTAGAAACGGCCATTTGGACGCAAATGGCCAGGCGCCGGAACAACACGAGGAGGGCTTTGGCCCCTGCCGCCATTGCCTTAGTCGTATTGAAGGTGAGGCCATGCTCGCCCTTTCCTACAAACCCTTCGACTCAAACCAAGCCTACGCGGAATCGGGACCCATTTTTTTGCACCAAAAAGCCTGTAAACACTATGACGATTTCAGCAATGCTCCAAAACTATTTGCCGATGAAACAGACTTAATTGTCAGGGGTTACACCAAAGAAGATCGAATCCAATACACCGCCTGCCGAATCACTTCATCTCAGCAGCTAACACAGACCTGTAAGAGTTTGTTTGAAGACAGCTCCGTCAGCTATCTTCATGTTCGCCTAGGCCCCACCAACTGCTATCAATACACCGTGGAAAGAGCATGAAAACGTTTCCATCAAGCAATAAAAAGGGGTGCCCTGCACCCCGTCCTCAGACTCTAAGTCAGCCTTCGCATCTCGTGTTTATCCACCACCCCCACAAACTCACCTATTTTCCGGACAATGGTTTTCACCAAACGCCAAATCTTCGGCAAGAGGTAAATAACCAGCGCAACAAACACAAACAACAAAATCAAGAATAAGGCGGGGTGACTTAAGGCCGCCCAGAGCCCACCGAGCACCAACAGATCTTCCGCTATCGACGCCGTCCAATTGCTAAACGGCTCGGGAGACGTATTGATCAACAAGCGTGTGCCGGCCTTAGTGGCGTGGCTGGACGCCGACAAGGTGCCGCCCATAATGCCCGCCGCAATTTCCAGCGCGGGCGTGACATCACCAACAGCACCCGCCGCCAACATCGCCCCAGCGGGTATTCGAATGAAGGTATGCAAAGTGTCCCACGCAGTGTCCGCGCCCGGCGTCTTGTCCACAAAAAATTCGACGAAATACATAAACCCAGCGGCCATCATGACCATAGGGTCTTGCAGCACTTCGAGGTTGGGAGGCAGGTCGATGTTGCCGCTGGCGCCGCCCATACCCAGCACCAGCAAAGCGGCGTAGAGATTGATACCGCTGGCCCAGGAGGCCCCCATCGTCAACGCCAGGGTGGCGAGTAGTGCTTCGTAACTTTCCATAGACACCTCGTGCTCAAACAAGAGCTCAGCCAATCGTTGCGCCAGTGTGCTATGACTTAGCTGAATGAGGCCTGAATTTCGCGGTAGAGACCAAATACCGCGCCCTAAAGCCTTTGTGATTTAACAGTGGCAAACGTGCAACCAAGGCAACAACACATAGGCCAAAGGCCAACCTCAGCCAGAGCACACCCGAGATATCGGCGCCCATCATAAGGGCCAACAAAGTGTCTTCGATCATGCTGTGGCAAAGGCCAAGTAAAGTCAGAGACAGAAAGATATCGCGATCGGAGATGTGTCCCGCCCGGCTTTCCTGAATCAGCAAACCGCCCCCGAACGACAAACCTAAAGTTACGCCAATAATGGTCAGGGACGTTGCCTCTGGCCCTATTCCCAAAAAACGTAACAAAGGTTGCAGCAGGCGAATCATTAAACGCTCAATGCCAACAAAACGCAGGAAACGTAAAAACCCCAAGAGCCCGCCAATGATAAACACAATCATGACCATGCTCTGAATTTGATCCCAAGCCCACTGTATGAGCGTTTGTTCGCCGGATTGCGGCGACCACAGTAATTTCACCGGCTCTTGATGAAAGTCTCCCAAGGTATATATGGCGTTCATCAACATCGCCAATAACAGTGCCCCCAACAAACGGGTCAGTAAGGCCGCAGGGAAACGCACACCCGCCTTTTGCACAATCCTGACTTCAACAGGCAGCGAATGTGCCATTAACAAGAGTGTTGCAAGCACCGTAACCTGCGCAACCGTCAACTGCTCAGTGGCGGCCAGCTGGAAAAAGACAATCATGCCGCCATACATATTGGTCAGCAGCGTCGTGGTCCACACCAAACCCATCGATTCAGGCAGCCCCACCAGAGACATCAAGGGTTGAAACACCAAATTGATGTAGGGAAAAGCACCCAGCTCTTCCAGCGCCTTTACCAGAATTAAAATGGGCACCATGAGTTTGAACAGAGTGTAGGATACGCGCCAAGTTTCCTTGGCTAAATCCCAAAGGATTGCGCAGGCAGCGCTAAATGATGTCTTCATTACTTAGAGCCGAAATAGCATCCTCCGATAAACCCAATACCTCGCTCAACACTTCGTGATTGTGATCACCGAGACCGGGACCCGGCCAATCGGTGCGGCCCGGCGTTTTGACCAGTTTTGGTAGGATGGCGGGAATTGCCAAAGGTTTGCCATTAATCTCAACCTGCTCAAACATACCCCGAGCTTTAAAATGTTCATCGTTAAACATATCTTCGACACTGTAGATGGGGCCCGCTGGCACTCGCTCGCCCTCTAAAATCGACAGGATCTGCTCGGAATCCACCGATAGACACCACTTCGATAAAGCCACATCAATTTCCACCTCGTGGATCACTCGACCCGCGTTGTCGGCCATGCGTTCATCTGCAGCCATGTCGGGGCGACCCGCCGCCGTCATCAGTCGTCGGAAAATTGAATCACCATTGCCGCCGATCACCACAAACTTTCCGTCACCGCACTTATAGGTATTGGTAGGTACAATACCAGTGACGGTGCTACCGGAAGGCTCACGAACAACACCGGCCCCTGAAAATTCCGGCACCACGCCTTCCATCAAATTGAACATAGCCTCATACAGCGCCGTATCCACAATCTGACCCGTGCCGCTGCGCTCGCGTTCAAACAAAGACAAAGCAATGCCCAGTGCCGTGTGAATGCCTGCAATGGTATCGCCAATGCTGAGGTTCGGTCGCACCGGCGCTTCACCCGCGTGACCATTTACATACCGAAAGCCACTGATACCTTCACAGACCGACGCGTAGCCAGGCTTGTGGGAGTAGGGGCCTGTCTGACCAAAGCCGGAGATACGGGCATACACCAAACCGGGATTTGAATCGCTAAATCGACTGGGGCCCAAACCCCACTTTTCCATCACGCCCGGGCGAAAATTTTCAATCACAACATCGGCTTTACTGATAAGTTGTTCGGCGATTGACCTGCCCTTTTCGGTTTTCAAGTCGAGCGTTACAGACTTTTTATTTCTCGCCAGTGAATGCCACCAGAGTGAAGTGCCGTCTTGAACTTCACGCCAGCCCCTAATCGGATCACCGCATTCAGGCGGTTCGATTTTGATCACCTCGGCACCGAAATAACCCAGCAGTGCTCCCGTGAAAGGCCCCGCTAACAATTGACCCAGTTCAATAACCCGTATGCCGTCAAGCGGCCTGACCGAAGAGGACTTACTCATTGTTCAGCCTTTTACCTCGAGCACCAACTTGCCAATATGTTGGCTGGACTCCATCATCGCGTGTGCGCTGGCGGCTTCGGCCAGCGGAAAAGTCGCGTGAATCTGAGGGCTCACTTGCCCTCCTTCCAGCAGTGGCCACACCTCTGTTAGCAAGCTCTTTGCGATGGCGGCTTTGGCTGCGGGTGATTGTGGCCGCAGCGTTGACCCCGTCAAGGTTAG
>CAJWCA010000288.1 GCA_913020395.1 uncultured Cellvibrionales bacterium
GAAAACAAAGTGCTGCGTGTGGATATCTGCCAGGACGTTGGCGAGTCTCTAAATCCCGCCATCGACATTGGCCAAATTGAAGGTGCATTTATTCAGGGCATGGGCTGGCTGACCACCGAGGAGCTTGTCTGGGGTAAGGACGGTCGTTTACAAACCATCAACCCCGCGGGTTACAAAATTCCCGCCATTGGCGATACCCCCACGGAATTTAATGTCGAGCTTCTTCCTGATAGCCCCAATGTTGAAGCAACAATATTCCATTCAAAGGCAGTGGGCGAACCGCCGCTAATGTTGGGCATTTCTGTTTGGAGCGCGTTGCGAGATGCGGCAGCAAGTCTCGCTAATTATCGTTTCAGCCCCACGATGGCCACACCGGCCACCCCCGAACGTGTTTTGGCAGCTTGTGATGATATTCGCTCCAAGCTTGCTGAACACTAGACAAACGTTGAGCCGGATTTTATGAAACCCTGGTATGAAGTTGTCAATACATTGGAGGCCCGTGGCGAAGCTTATGCCATTGTCACCGTTTTGGGCGCACGTGGTTCTACCCCTAGAGACAGCGGCACCAAGATGGTGGTGAGTGAAACCGAGAGCTACTGTACGATTGGCGGTGGACACCTTGAGTTCAAAGCGATTGCAGAAGCCAGACGGCTTTTGCAGGATTCTTCGCCTCAGCAGAAGATCGAACATTTTCCCCTGGGGGCCAAGTTGGGGCAATGTTGCGGTGGCAGTGCAACGATTTTGTTTGAAACCTTTGCACTCACAAACTTAAACATCATGTTGTTTGGTGCGGGTCATGTCGGCAAAGCCTTGATTAGTGTGCTCTCGCAAATGCCTTGCCGCATTCACTGGGTAGACAACCGGGATGAGGAATTTCCATCTGATTTTCCCCACAATGTGCGCAAATGTGTCAGTGAATCGCCTGCGGATGAAGTGTCCACGATGCCAGCTAATAGCTATTACATTGTTATGACTCATAACCACCCCCTGGATTTCGACATCACGGAAAAGGTATTAACGCGCAATGACGCAGCCTATATAGGTCTAATAGGTTCACAGACAAAGTGGCAGCGATTTAAAATGCGCTTTGAACACCGCCAGCACACCGAGTCATTCTATCAAGCCGTTCGCTGCCCGGTTGGGTTAAGTGCTGTTCCAGGCAAGCTCCCAATTGAAGTTGCAGTGTCTATAGCGGGTGAAATTATTGCCGAACACCATCAAACAAAACCACAAAAAAACACCCAGCAAGGTGTTCACTGGCGCGACTTGAAATCTATGACAGAACGGCATGACAAGCCTACGTCAACATCCTCGACTGAAACCCACACGGGCAAAATAACCAACACTAACGCTGAAGACGCAACACCATGAACTCAACTAACGCTTTTGCACTGAGAAGTCAGTGTGTATTGGTGGACGGCAATTTTATCGCCGCAACACTCATCATTCGCGATGGAAAAATCGATGAAATTTTAGATTCGACGGCCTCCATACCAGAGGGAATGAATCTAGAAGACCTCGGCGAAAAATCCATTTTACCCGGTTTGGTGGACACTCACGTTCATATCAATGAACCAGGCCGTACAGAGTGGGAAGGATTTAATACAGCGACACAAGCCGCTGCAGCGGGTGGCATTACCACCGTTGTTGACATGCCACTAAACTGTAGCCCCGTTACCACAACGGCGGATTCACTCCGCCAAAAACTGGATTCGTTAGAGGGAAAACTCTGGATCGATTGCGGCTTTTGGGGTGGTGTAGTACCAGCAAACCTTGATGATCTGGATGAATTGATTCTAGCAGGTGTGCTCGGCGTCAAGTCATTTACAATTCATTCGGGTATCGACGAATTCCCTCAAGTACACCCTGAACACCTGAGCCGTGCCATTCGGACGCTGGCCAAATACAATGTGCCCTATCTCATTCATGCGGAACTCGACAAACACGAAACAGAGCCAGCTTCCATTGGTGACCAATACCAGAGTTTCTTAAAGTCTCGACCAAAGAGTTGGGAGAATGACGCCATCGACATGATGATTGAATTGGCGAGGGAAGCAAAAAATGAGGGTCACGAAGGCAAGGTTCATATTGTACACCTCTCCTCTGCCGAGGCGATTCCAGCGATAAAATCAGCCCAGGAAGAAGGCCTTCAACTGAGCGCCGAATCATGTCCTCATTACCTGACTCTGTTTGCAGAAACGATTCCCGACGGTAAAACCCTGTATAAATGCTGCCCACCCATTCGCGAGGACGAAAATCGACAAGCGCTTTGGCAAGGTCTGGCAGACGGAACAATCGAGTTCATTGTGTCGGATCACTCTCCTTGTACGCCTGCGCTAAAACACATTGATACCGGCGATATAGAACACGCCTGGGGCGGAATTTCTTCCTTACAGTTTGGGCTCTCTATTATCTGGAGCGAAGCCGCAGAACGCGGTTACAGCCTGGCTCAGGTCATCGATTGGATGGCAACCCGCCCGGCTATCTTCGCCGGCCTGGGGGAGCGAAAAGGCAAAATCGCACCCGGCTTTGACGCTGACCTTATCGTCTTCGATCCAGACGACAGTTACACCATTACCACTGAAATGATCAAATATCGCCACAAAATAACGCCCTATGAAGGTAGAAAAGTCAACGGCGTAGTGCTATCCAGCTACGTTCGCGGACACAAAGTCTACGAAGACGGTGAATTACTGGGAACGCCCAAAGGCCATCCCTTACTCAAGAAAAACGCGGAATAAAGAATGACAAACGACGATAATTACGACTCACGGTTTTCGGCCACCTATATTGATTTACTCTCAGAACGTGTCGGAGGCAGAGCGCTTTCCTGTAGCGATGAGTGGTTTGCCGAGTGTTCAAATCTAGTGAAGTCCGGCAGGAGTATTTTTAAAGAAGGTTATTTTGTTGCTACCGGGCAGTGGATGGATGGGTGGGAGTCTCGCCGCAGCTTTGGTCGGAAACAACGGGTGAAAAGTGGACAGGAGTTAGACTGGTGCATTTTGCGGCTCGGCATTCCGGGTAAGATACGCGGATTTGATATCGACACCCTGCACTTTCGAGGAAACGCCCCTGAATATGTTTCAGTTGAAGCGGCTTATACAGACGGTGAGGTTGACGATACCACTGAGTGGACCGAAATATTAACGCGGTCCCCTGCAAAAGCTCACAGTCAAAATCTATACGACTGCCAAAGCGATAAAGTCTGGACCCATTTACGGCTAAACATGTTTCCCGATGGCGGTATCGCTCGCTTCCGTGCGTACGGAGAGGGCCAAGTCAATCGCAATAACTTTGTTGAGGGCGAATTGCTCGACTTGGCTTCTGTGATGAATGGCGGCCGCGGAATTGACGCAAGCGACAAGTTCTACAGCTCGCCCAGCAACCTGGTAATGCCTGGCCGAGGAATTAACATGGGAGACGGCTGGGAAACCAAGCGCCGTCGAGACGAAAACAATGATTGGGCTATAGTTAAGTTAGGGTTGAGCGGTACCATTCGAAAAGTGCTTCTCGACACCGCACATTTTAAAGGTAACTTCCCCGATCACTTTACTTTGGAAGCCACCAGTACCGATCGCACGGACGTCTCTGCGACCGACATTGAATGGCAAACGGTAATTCCTGAAACGCCCTTATACGCAGACCGAGAGCATTTATTTATCGACCAAATACAAACTGCTCAAGACGCCCTGTTCACCCATGTTCGTGTCAATATCTATCCCGACGGCGGAATTAGCAGACTGCGAATTCTGGGTCACCCAGACTGGGCGGAGTGATTGTATGAGTCTGGAAGAAATAAATTCAGCCGCCTCACCTCAGACCGAAAATCAGTTCAGGCAGTGCTGCACCAGCGAGGCCTGGATCAAGCGAATGGTAGCGGGCCGGCCCTATGCCGACGAGTCTGCCCTGCGTAGTGCCGCAGATCAAAACTGGGCAACACTTTGCGAAGCTGACTACCTGCAAGCCTTTGAGGGTCACCCCAAAATTGGCGACGTCTCTTCTCTCAAGGAAAAATATGCCAATACCAAAGCCTTGGCTGCCGGAGAACAAAGTAGCGTTGAACAAGCCAACGAAGAAACACTGCATAAACTCGCCCGGGGCAATCAGGACTATGAAGAAAAATTTGGGTTTATCTTTATAGTTTGCGCGACAGGAAAAAGCGCACTTGAAATGTCTAATTTACTACAGGCGCGCCTGCCTAACGGCCGGGAAAATGAAATTAAAAATGCCGCCGAAGAGCAGCGAAAGATCTTTCAAATAAGAATTGGAAAGTTATTATGAGCCAAATTACCACGCATATTTTGGATATTGCCAGAGGTGCCCCCGCCAGGGATGTTTCCATTTCACTGTCTCGCTTTCAGAACAACGAGTGGGTCCTTATCGGTGAAGGCAAAACCAACTCAGACGGCCGCATCGCCGACCTGTGTACGGCTGGAGAATGTATGGATGCCGGAACCTACCAAATGCATTTTGACACAGAAGGTTATTTCAAATCACAGGGTGACCCCGTGTTTTACCCCTGGGCCGACGTGGTGTTTAACATCGAGGGAAATGGCGACCACTATCACATTCCTCTATTACTTTCGCCTTTTGGTCACTCAACTTACCGGGGCAGCTGATGGAGACCATTGCCCTTTCCCTTGAGCCACTCACGGCGGAGGCTTTTGCTCCCTTTGGTGACGTTATTGAGCTAAGTGATCGCAATACGGTTCTGCCGATAAACTACGGGGTGACTGATCGCCATCACGATCTCGCCAACGTCGATGTTGAAGACAAGGGTGGCAGAGCCATTATTAGCCTATTTAAAACTCAGGCCATTGAGCTCCCCTTCCCCATTCAAATTATGGAGCGCCACCCTTTGGGTAGCCAGGCATTTATAATGACAACGGGAAACCCTTATGTAGTTGTTGTTGCCAAACCGGGAACATTTGATTACAGGGAGTTGCGCGCCTTTATAGCGGCACCCCATCAAGGTGTGAACTATCACAAAGGCACCTGGCATCACTATTGCCTCGGTCTGAAAGGCGTCAATGAATTTCTGGTTGTAGACCGGGGTGGTGACGGCCATAACTGTGACGAAATAAATCTACCGGACAACGTGTCCATTACAGTAAACCATTAGAGTTAAACTATGTTACGTGCACACACTCTTCAAACAACGACGGTAGCGGACAAACATATCTATGTTTTACAGTGACTTTCGGAACGAAGTTACTGTCGGTGACTTTTGGAGGACACCCGGCGGTGTATCTCATGCATTTCGAGCAGGGCCAGATGGCGCGAAGGTGTTGGATTTCTTCAGTCCACCCCGAGAAGAATATCGAGCGGCTGGCTCCGGAGTATTTTCTGAAGCTTCCAGATGATCGGGCAGATTTTCTTAGCAATAAGAGAATTGTGCTCTCGATGACACTTCTAGATCGCTTTAATAGGGTGATTTAAATACCGTGTTGTTTTCAGCACTGAAATCCCGTCGTTACCGGCGTTACTGGTTTGGTTCGATGGGTACAGTGGGTGCCAGTCAGTTGATGATAATGGCACAGGGATGGTTGATATTTGAGCTTAGCGGATCGCCGATGGATCTAGGTATCCTTGGTGCGGCAGTGTCTGGGCCAGCGATTGTCGTACTCTTTTTTGGGGGCATTTTGGCGGATCGTTTTGATCGACGATACCTGTTGATGACCACATCGCTTATAACCGCAGTGCTGTTACTGGTTCAGGCGTTCCTCGACTATTCTGGTGTCGTCGAGGTTTGGCATGTCCTTGTTCTGGGTTGTGTGATCGGGATTGTGACGGGGTTTGAATGGCCCGTTAGACAGGCATTCTTTGCCAAATTGATTACGCGAGATCAGATGATGAGCGCGGTATCTTTGAATTCTATTCTTTGGCAGGGTAGTCGGATGATTCTGCCTGCATTGGCCGGGGTCTTGATCGCGGCATCAGGGACTGCCTTGGTATTTGCACTAGGTGCACTTGGATTCGTAGTTATGTTTTTAACGCTCATTGGTATGCAGGTAGAACGTCA
>CAJWCA010000289.1 GCA_913020395.1 uncultured Cellvibrionales bacterium
ACTGGACGGTTCATTTAGACAGCATGTTGCCCGCCAGCGAACACCCTGATGTCAACAGCCTCGTCAATGGCCTGACCAATATTGTGCCGTTTGTTGGCATTGCCATCAGTTATTTATTTTACGGCTCTAAACAGTTGAGCGTAGAAAAAATCATGGCATTGCCACTGGCGAATACGCTACACCGCTTTTGGTTCAGCGGCTGGGGGATGGATCGCCTTTATGAAATCCTATTGGTCAAACCGTGGAAAAACATTGCACAGCTCAATCGAACCGACATTGTTGACCATTTTTATAGTGTACTCGCGCTCATTAATCGCCTGGCCCATGAGTTATTAGCTCGGAGTCAGACGGGGAAGTTGCGCTGGTACGCCAGTAGCCTGACTATCGGTGTCGTATTACTACTAGGTATTGGACTGTGGACTTAATGAACCCCAACAGAGTGAACAAAACGCGATGATATTAGTCTCTCTAATTTTGCTCTTATTTGCCGGCGGCATCGTTGCCTGGCTTGCGGAATACCTTAACCCCAAGCTACCGCGATGGGTCGCTCTGGCCTCGCTTGGCGTAGCCTTATTGTTACTGGCTCAGATGGGACCCCAGTTTTCAATCGACACGACTGAGGCCCGCGCAGGGCAAACCTGGGATCTCATTTTTATTGCCCCTTGGATTCCCCGCTTTGGCATTCAGTTTATTTTTGCCGCTGACTCCCTCAGCTACCTCATGCTTCTGCTCACAGTAGTACTGGGGATCATTGCCCTGATTTCTGGCTGGAATGAAATAAAACAACGGACAGGTTTTTTCTACTTTAATGTCATGTGGGTTCTGGCTGGCGTTGTTGGAATATTCACGTCAATGGACATGTTTTTGTTTTTCTTCTTCTGGGAAGTCATGTTGATCCCAATGTATTTCATCATCGCCATTTGGGGGCATGAAAACCGTAGCTATGCGGCCATTAAGTTTTTTATCTTTACCCAGGTGAGCGGTCTTTTAATGTTACTCGCCATTATTGTCATGGCCATATTGCAAGCCCGCCTGACGGGCACACTGTCTTTCAATTATTTCGAGTGGCTACAAATCGCCAATCAAGGGCTTATCGACCCTGAAATCAGTCGCTATTTAATGTTCGGCTTTTTTGTGGCGTTTGTCGTCAAGCTACCCTCATTTCCTTTTCATACCTGGTTACCAGACGCTCATACCCAGGCGCCCACGCCAGGCAGTGTTATTTTGGCGGGTATCCTGCTGAAAACAGGCGCCTATGGGCTGCTGCGTTTTGTATTGCCTCTTTTTCCTGAAGCCAGTATGGAATTTGCGCCTATTGCAATGGGACTTGGCGCCATCAGTATTATTTATGGCGCATCAATGGCCTTCGCTCAGGAAGACGTCAAACGACTAATTGCCTACTCGAGCATCAGCCATATGGGGTTTGTCACGCTCGCCGCGTTTGCCGCGAGCACTGTCGCTCTTCAGGGGGCCGTTATGACCATGCTGTCCCACGGACTCAGTTCGGCCGCTCTTTTTGCGATGGCCGGCGCAATTCAGCACCGCCTGCACAGCCGCAACTTTAGCGACATGGGTGGTCTCTGGCAGTCGGCTCCTCGGTTTGGGGCCTGCATGTTATTTTTCTGCCTGGCGGCATTGGGGCTTCCAGGCCTGGCTAATTTTGTCGGGGAGTTTCTGGTACTGCTGGGCAGCTTCGAGGCGAACCCTGCCCTTGTATCAATCGCAGCACTGGGCATGATCGCCGCACCGGTCTATGCACTCATGGTGATGCAGAAAATCTTCCACGGCAAACCCAAGCCGGGAACAGAACTCGCCGACCTCGACGGCAGGGAGTCTGGCATGTTGGCCGTGTTGATTGTGTTAACAGTTTATCTCGGTTTCTTTCCACAGGGAGTACTGTCGTTGCTTGAGCCCCTGCTCAATACCACCTCACAATTAGCTCTGGTTGCCACAGGAACTTCGTTATGAATGCCAGCGAATTATTTGCTCTTCTTCCTTTAGTGGCCATGGCCACCGGAATTGTCGTGGTCATGTTGATCTCAGCCTTTTCTCGTACACATGCCACTGTGTCTCGAATGAGTGCAATCACACTACTGATCACTCTGGCGTGCCTCCCTCTTGTTTCCAGCGTTACGCCAATTGGGGTCACCCCCTTGCTGATTGTTGATGGCTTTGGGCTTTTATTTTGCGGTGTGATTGTTGGAGCCAGTTTTTCCATCTGCCTGATGGCATACCCTTATTGGCACGTGAGGGATGTGGAGCGAGAAGAATTTTATTTGCTGCTACTCATCGCCACTCTGGGTGCAATGGTGTTAGTGCTCTCCAAACATATGGTATCCCTGCTGCTCGGTTTGGAAATGATGGGAATTTCACTGTTTGCTATGGCGGCCTACAATAGCCGCTTAAAACGACAACACCTGCACGCTGACCGACAGGAAGAAAGCGACCGCTCTCTGGAAGCCGGGCTTAAGTATCTGGTGTTATCCGCCCTGGCGTCGGCCTTACTGTTATTTGGCATGGCCTTAATTTACCTGGAAACCGGCCAACTGGATTTTAGCCGAGCGCCTTTTTCTGCGCTCGGAACAACAACCTTAATATTCTATGCCGGCACCGCTTTGTTACTGACGGGTATAGGATTTAAATTATCACTGTTTCCATTTCATATGTGGACGCCGGATGTCTATGAAGGCGCCCCCGCTCCCGTGACCAGTTTTATCGCCACCATTTCCAAAGGTGCCATATTCGCCGTGGCACTTAGATATTTTGTGGGCAGTGAAAGCCTTGCCAATCCTGCAGTATTTACCGCAGTTGGAATCATTGCAGCACTGTCAATGCTCTGTGGTAATTGGCTGGCACTTATGCAGAAAGACCTGAAGAGAATGCTGGCCTATTCATCCATTGCCCATTTAGGTTATCTCATGATCGCGTTTCTGGCCCTGCAAACCCAGAGTATGCGTTTTGCGGTGGAGGCCAGTTCTCTCTATGTCATTACCTACATCGTCACCAGCCTGGTCGCCTTCGGCATTGTTATCTTACTCAGTAGCAAACAAACCGGTACGTCCCGAGAGATCAGCGACCTTCAGCTATACCAAGGTTTGTTTTGGCGCCACCCCGTATTGGCCACCGCCTTAAGTATCGCTATGCTGTCACTGGCCGGCATTCCTCTAACGCTGGGTTTTGTCGGCAAGTTCTACTTGCTGTCTGCCGGTGCAGAGGCCGGGCTCTGGTGGTTACTTGCCGCCTTAATCGCCGGTAGCGCCATTGGCCTCTATTATTATTTGCGGGTAATCACTGCACTTTTCACAACTGGCGCCTCGAAGGAAGCCCAGTGGGAACCTGGCCCGCTCTATGCCAGCAGCTCTGCCATTTTACTGGTATTGACCATCAACCTTATTGTCTTTGGTACCTTCCCTCAGCCACTGCTGGAAAGTGTACAGTTACTGACAACGACACTCGCGGAAAGCACAAGTTTTACTGCCTCCGCGCAGTAAAACTTGCCTCCAGTCAGCAGAACCAATCCTTTAGAATAAACCCTGAAGCCAAATTATGGCTTGACTATGCCTACCGATAAGAATACTGTATATGCAAACAGTATTTGCTTAGAGCCGCCTGCAGACCTGCCGGCGCAATCACTCAGGAGAATTTGCAATGGGAGTTATCGCTGTATGGAAATGCGACCGGGACGGCGCCATGTTTAGCAACAAAAAAGAAGCCGAAGAACACGACAAGATGCTGGAATTGGCAGCCAATATCAGCAGCCTTCTTGAAGAGCACATTTCCGGCCTCAACGAGAATCACAGCGAAGAGATAGGATTGTTACTGGCCAGGCGACGTGAGTCTTTAGCAAAAGCCTGCAAAGGTAAACCCGAAGCACTTATGGAAGAACCTGTTGGTACGGACAATGCCGACAATGTGACTCCGCTCAATGCTAGTGCCTAATACTTAGAGTTTAGGGCTTAAACCCAAGACGCAGGGTTTTAGCCCAGAACCTGACACTCAGGCCTTGGCAGCTGTCGCTGCCACCCGAGAGTACCCATTTTTTAGCACCGGCCCCCTGGATTTATCGCTGCCAGCAATTGATGAAACCAAACAAGGGTGCCACCCTTCGCCGTTTGTTCACTCCCCCTTTCCTGGTGAACAGCGGCTTTTTTATTAAAACCCTGCCTTTTTTCATCACAATTGACCGTCACTTGGCCATATTGTCTCCACAGAAATGCCACCCCTGCTTGTTTTAATAACATCGTCAACTACTCAACAAGCACAGGACACCAGCATGAAAAAATCAACCAAAGCAATCGTCGTCAGCAGCGTCATCTTTGCCTCTACCCTTACCCCCATGGCTCACGCCGTGAGCACTGAGGCCAAACAAGGCACTTCATTTTTTACCTCAACAATTCTGGGCGCCGTGGCGGGCGGACCTGTTGGATTTATGTTAGGCGCTATAGGAGGAGCATATATGGGCGAGCAAATCAAAAAGGCAGATTCACTCGAAGAAAGTCAAACCTTACTAGACGAAACAGAACTGGCACTCACACATTCGCAAATCGAAATTACCCGATTGGAAAATCAACTACAGCTCGCACAACGCGACAAAGAACAAATACAAATGCAGCAACTTGCCATTAACAACTTAAAATTTCAGGTTATGTTTCGAACGGGCAAGGACGAACTGACCGCCCGAGCGAAAAGCAAATTACAAACGCTTGCGCAATTCCTTCAGGAAAACCCGAACCTGATGGTTCGATTGAATGGGCATGCCGACCCCCGGGGCACCGACCGTTACAATAATGTACTGTCAGACTTCAGAGCTCAGAATGTTGAAAACGACCTCGTATCAGCGGGCATAGACACCAGTCGAATAGAACGGAAAGCTCACGGGGCCTTAGCCTCCACCGCAATCAAGGGCGACCTGGAAGCCTATGCTATGGAGCGCGCCGTCAACATCGAAATCATCAACCCCGCCAATCAGCAAAGTGTTGCTCTTCACTAACAAACACCGAAACTCCAAGCCAAGAGCCCCTTTACCCGGCATTCGCCGGGTCTTTTTTACCTTCAGGCCCCAGCCTTCAACAATACAACTAGCACTGTGCCGGGAACTGGTGCAAAATTACCCCGAATCTGCCCTACCCCGAGACACGAAACCATGACTAATAACGATATCCTACGCCGCCTCCGCTACACCTTTGAGCTCAGCGACTCAAAAATGATGTCTATTTTTGCCTCAGCCGGGGCAGAAGTTAGTCGTGCAGAGATCAGCTGCTGGTTAAAAAAGGACGACGACAGCGATTACAAGTCTTGTGCCGATTTGCAACTGGCAACCTTTCTCAATGGTTTTATCAATTTACGGAGAGGAAAAAAAGAAGGGCCTGCCCCTGTGCCAGAAAATAAGCTCACCAACAATATCATTTTCACCAAATTGAAAATTGCCTTGAATTTAAAAGCAGAAGATGTGTTGGCCCTACTGACTCTGGCGGATTTTCGCCTGAGCAAACCTGAACTGAGTGCTTTCTTTCGCAAACCCGAACACAAACACTTCAGGGTTTGTAAAGATCAGGTCATGCGAAACTTTCTTCATGGCATGCAAATAAAATATCGCCCAGAAGATTAAGAGAACTTATAAACCGCGCTGCCATTCTTCTCTCAAAGGAATAAGCGCGGGCTGATGGATGGCGGCTCTGACAAGCGACAACAATTGCTCTTTATCTTTACCCAGCACGCCTTTCAGCACCAGGTAGTTGGAGGCGTGATCACTTCGGAATATCGTTTTTTCCAGCTCGAGATTATCCAGCAGTGTTTCCATTTCTCTGAACAGCTCCATTTTTTTCAATTTTCGCCACCGCCCTTCAAAATTCTTCTCGAAGCGCTCA
>CAJWCA010000290.1 GCA_913020395.1 uncultured Cellvibrionales bacterium
CGAGTTGGTTTTTCACCGAGGCGACAATTGCGGGGTGAGAGTGACCCAGGCAAGAAACGGCTGCTCCACCGCAGGCATCCAAATAGCGATTACCGTCCTTGTCGATAATGTAAACACCGTCTCCCTTTGTGGCGACGGGTAGGGGGTCTTTGATCAAGCGGTGAATGATATGACTGTTTTCTGACATGGCTCTCATACTTCATTGTTTGGTTTTAAATCAGGGTATGGGAGATGTAGCAGGCTGGCAATTGAGTTATATTGGCATGCCCTGTAAGAAAAACTTACATGATTATTGGTGCTCGTTATTTGAAAGCTGCACTCCAGGCCGTACGCTCTTTCTAAACCGTGCATACGTATTCATGTTAATAAACGTCCTATTTTTCGATAGGGTCACTTGGATGAATATGCGAGTAATTGAATAAGCTGGGCAGGCATTTCGATAAAAGGTCACTGGTTTGGTAACGCTTGCAGCACTTATAAACCCGGAGTGAAGATGAAAGTAATATTTACCTTGCTACTCAGTTTGACCTTGTCTACGTTAAATTTTGCAGAAAACACTCCCCAAGTTTCCTCGGGGCATCTCGATGTAGTTAGTCAGTTCCAATCTGAGTATATCGGCGCTCGAACTGTTTATGTCTGGCTTCCCGAAGGCTATAAAAGCAGCGAACACTACTCCGTACTCTATATGCATGACGGTCAAATGTTGTTTGATGCAAGAACTACCTGGAATAATCAAGAGTGGGGAGTGGACGAGGTTGTTGGAAAGCTCATCGCCGAGGGAAAAGTGCGTAATTTTATTGTGGTAGGTATAGAGAATGCTGGGCCAGAACTGCGAGGGCCGGAGTATTTTCCTCAGCGGGCAACAGACTATATCGGAGATGCCTCATTGTTCGCACAGCACAAATACCTGTCCGCTGAGTTGAATGCCAACAACTATCTGAAGTTTATCGTCAACGAACTAAAACCTTATCTAGCCAGACAGTATTCGGTGAAAACAGATCGGGAACATAGCTTCATTGCCGGATCAAGCATGGGCGGATTAATTTCTCTCTACGCGATTAGTGAATACCCGAATGAATTTGCCGCGGCTGCATGTTTATCAACTCATTGGCCGGGCTCCACTCCGGGCCCTGGCTCAGAACCCATTACTCAAGCCATTCTGGATTATATGCGTGATAACTTACCCGCGCCCGCCAATCATAGATTGTATTTCGATTTCGGCACCGAAACATTAGACAAATATTATCCGCCATTACAAGCGCGTGCTGACCGGGTGTTAAAAGCCAAAGGCTATGACAATAGCAATTGGCGGACACGCGAATTTGTGGGTGCCGCACACGATGAAACATCTTGGCGGGCGAGACTGGACGTTCCCTTGTTGTTTTTACTCGGGAAGTGAACGGAGTACCAGGGTCTAATATCTCTTCACGTGTTCGAAATGACGATCGGGCCGATAAGCGTCCAGCCGGGCTACGGTATTTCCGCTCATCAGTTCATGGGCTGCTAGCTGGCCTACAATTGGCGCTAATGAAACACCGCTGTGCATAACGGCCAGATAGACATCAGGGCGTTCGGGCGACAGACCTAATACAGGGTGCCCATCGAGAGGAAGAGGGCGCCAGCCGATATGCACCCCCTCAAACTCGGCACCGGCCAG
Organism: uncultured Cellvibrionales bacterium; assembly: GCA_913020395.1. Taxonomy (GTDB): domain Bacteria; phylum Pseudomonadota; class Gammaproteobacteria; order Pseudomonadales; family Cellvibrionaceae; genus CAJWCA01. The sequence goes on from CAJWCA010000290.1 coordinate 1,658, forward strand.
CTTGGGGCAGAACTGTTCTGCAACAGTGAGTATCCGCTTGGCATGTTCAGTAGAAAGCGCAACAGATGGGAAAGCATTGGGGCGGCCTTGCAGGCGCATTCTGTGCGCATCATTTTTAGGTGGACCACCTTGTTCGCCTAGCACAACACGTCCGTCGTTGCGCTGATGCATGTGTACACCAGGCGCAGATATAACGCCGTTTAGAAGTTGTGGCATGGGTTTAGTGATTGCAATAACACCCGGTGTCGAACGTTGAGGAAGGTCTATACCCGCAAATTGTGTAGCGGTATCAGGAGCCGCCCCCGTTGCTAAAACCACCTTGTCCGCCACAAATGTCCCCATATTTGTTTCCGCACCCGATAATCGACCACCCGTATAAGTGAGTTCGAGCAATTTACAGGGGTATTTAAGGGTCGCCCCCAGGTTCTTTGCGCCGGATAAAAGTGCCTTTGTTGCCGCAACAGGGTCAATTGCGCCATCGTTGGGGGAAAACGCAACACGGGAGGGGCCGTGAAAGTTCACGTGGGGCTCTTGCCGTTCAAAAGCAGAGGCCGCTAACATTTTTGCGGGCTCACCCCAGGCGACTTGTTCGGCAATTTGCTGTTCGAGTTTCTCTTGGCGGGCTTCACTCGAGAACCACTCTAATGAGCCCCCCCAGCGTATATTAAGGCCCAACTCCTTTTGTAACTCTCCCCAGCCAGAGACACTCTCCTGATTAAACGCATGATAGGCGCGGGGTTGCTTTGCCCATGTCGCGTTAATCCAGGCAAAAGTGCCTTGGCTGGCATGGCTGGCAGGGCTTTTGGCATCAATAATGGTGACATCGGCACCTGCTTTTGCAAGGTGGTAGGCAATTGAAGCCCCTACGATTCCAGCCCCCACCACCAACACTTTTTTACCCTGGGCTGGCTTGGCGGCAATAATGGGTGACGTGGTGCCCGCGAGGGTGGCCGCAGCCATCAGTTTTAGAAGTGTACGCCGATCCATGAGTGATCCCTTTGTTGGCTGTCTACAGGCTTAGGCAATGGGTATGACAATAACGAATACCCTGTGGATTGTAAAAAATCATTCCAGTCCAGGGTTTATCAAATCAATGAAGCTTACTGTTTATTTATACAGTGCCTTGGTGTATGGTAACTCACGGTAGATTCACACAATTAACGAGGACAGAATAATGATTGGTTACGTGACAATAGGGACAAATGATCTGGAAAGAGGCGCAAAGTTTTACGATGCATTACTTGCAGAAATAGGTGCCACCCGATTTATGGAAGAAGATACATTCATAGCCTGGGCAGTTGACCCAAGTCAACCGAGCCTGGCTATCACCAAGCCCTTTAACGGCGCTGAGGCGACCATAGGCAATGGTGTCATGGTGGCTCTGGCTGTAGAAACCACCGAGCAGGTTGATGCGCTCTATGCCAAGGCACTTGAATTGGGTGCGACCGATGAAGGGCCTGCCGGAAAAAGAGGTGAAGGGTTTTATGCGGGTTACTTCAGGGATTTGGACGGGAATAAATTGAATTTTTTCTGCATTCCCTAATCAGTAGTCAATGGGGTAGGTGAAAATTACCCCGTTTAGATGTGCTGGCTTGCCCCCTTGAGCTCAAGAAGTTTCCTGTTACTCCTGGGGGGTCAGTTACTTAGGCCCTTGTAGGCTGTTGGCACAATATGCCTTATGCAAGTTCTACATAGTTTTTACAAAAGATTTACAACGGGTTGTATCGTTTTTCAGCTATGCTGGGCAGGTTAAAGAAACTCGCCTGGAACACTGTAAGAGACTAACTGTGACTAATTATCATTTAAACGTTAACGGAAAACCCCACCTATTAAAGGACATCGATAGTTCAACACCTCTTCTGTGGGTATTGCGAGACACACTCGGTCTAGTGGGCACAAAATACGGGTGCGGGTTGGGGTTGTGTGGCGCCTGTACAATTCACTTGGATGGAGCACCCATCCGTTCATGTTCTTTTCCCGTCTCGGCCGCAGATGGCAAAAATATCAAGACGATTGAAGGGCTGGCGGACAAAGACGGCACCTTGCATACACTGCAGCAAGTATGGATAGAGTCAGACGTTGCCCAGTGTGGTTATTGTCAGTCCGGGCAAATAATGTCAGCGGCTGCGCTGCTTGATCAAAGACCTAAACCTAGTGATGCCGATATAGATAACGCCATGCAAGGAAATTATTGCCGATGCGGCACTTACAATCGAATAAAGGCTGCCATTCACACAGCTGCTGACAGGCTGGACACCGTGGAGGTCGAATCATGAAGTCGATGTCATCTGACCCATTGTCTCCGCGGGATGCGCTTGAGGCCCTTCTTGAGGAGATGAATCCCAGCGACGACAGGGTGCCAGCTAAACCACTCAAGCTGGACCGGCGAGCATTTCTAAAGGTGACTAGCTTGCTAGGTGCCGGTTTTGCCTTGTCATTTAGCCTGAATGAGCAAGTTAGTGCGGGTGATTCATCGGGGCGTCCAGAACTCAATGCGTATATTCGAATATCCCCAGAGGGTGTTATTTATATTTATTCAAAGAATCCAGAAATTGGGCAGGGTGTTAAAACCGCAATGCCAATGATCATTGCTGAAGAGCTGGATGCCGATTGGAGTGATGTGATTGTTGAACAATCTCCGGTCAATGAACAACTCTTTGGTCGACAAAATGCTGGAGGCTCACGGTCAATTGCCAGCAATTGGGATACTCTGCGAGGAGCGGGGGCAGCTGCTCGTCATATGTTAGTAGAAGCCGCTGCTAACGAATGGAAGGTGCCAATGGAGGAGTGTTCTACTGAAAAGAGTCATGTTCATCATGTAAAGTCCGGTAAAAAAATTGTTTACGCTATGCTGGTGGCAAAGGCGGCTGTATTACCTGTTCCTTCGGGTAGCGCACTAAAACTTAAACATCGTCGAGACTTCAAGTTGCTTGGAAAGCGAATTAGTGGCGTTGACAACCAGGCACTTGTGAGCGGCCAACCTCTATTTGGTATCGATCAGACTTTGCCGGGCATGCGATATGCCGTCTATGAAAAGTGTCCCGCCGTGGGAGGCACCGTCGAGAGCGCCAACCTTGATGAGATTCGAAAACTTCCCGGTGTGCTAGACGTTTTTGTTCTCGAGGGAAATGGCAACGTTATGGAATTAAAACCCGGTGTAGCTATCGTTGCAAACAACACCTGGGCAGCATTGCAGGCCAAGAAGCAATTAAAAGTGATCTGGAACGAAAGCCATGCATCAAAAGATAGTTGGAGTGGCCTGGCTGAAGCGGCTGAGGCACTGACAAAACGCCCCCCTGAAAAAACTCTTTTTGAAAAAGGTAGTGTTGATGCAGCAGCGCAGGGCACGGCAAATGCCGTTGACGCTGTTTACCGTTTCCATTTTGCGGCTCATGCAACCCTTGAACCACAAAACTGCACGGCCTGGTATCGCAAGGGCGAGATTGAAGTTTGGGCTCCCACACAGTCGCCGGGCAGAGGTGTTGCTAGTGTGGCAAACACCGTGGGTCTCTCAGCAGACAAAGTCACTATACATCAAACCCGTGCAGGTGGAGGTTTTGGTCGGCGTTTAGTGAATGACCCCGCCTGTGAAGCAGCGGCCATTTCAAAGCGGGTTGGCGCGCCAGTAAAGCTAATGTGGACACGCGAAGATGATATGGCCCATGATTTCTACCGAAGCGGTGGTCTTCATTCCTTTAAAGGTGGAGTGGGTTCGAATGGTAAGATTGAATTTATTCAGGATCATTTAATAACCTTTAGTCACGATGGAAAAAAACCGGTAATTGCAGGCGTGCCGCGACAACCCGATCGAGTTTTTCCGGCACAACTGATAGAGAACTTTCGCTTGAGCCAATCACTCCTGCCTTTGCAAACAAGCTGTGGGTTGTTGCGCGCTCCTGAATCGAACACCACAGCATGGGCTGTCCAGAGTTTCCTTCACGAATTGGCCAATGCAGCGGGAATAGATCATCTTGATTTCTTACTTCAACTCTTGGGCGAACCTCAATGGCTAGCCCCTAAAAACTTGTATGGGCTTCATACGGGTAGAGCCGCAGCCGTTATTAAACTGGCGGCGAAGAAATCCGCTTGGTCTGCACCGCGGCCAATGGGTCGAGGCCTCGGGCTTGCCTTTCATTTCTGCCACGCAGGGCATTTTGCTGAAGTGGCGGAGGTGAGTGTTAGTGAGTCAAAAAAAATCACCGTTCA
>CAJWCA010000291.1 GCA_913020395.1 uncultured Cellvibrionales bacterium
CCACTATTAGACAATAACGGTAATCCCCAACTGGATCCTGACGGCCAACCACTTTATGAAACGGAGTTACCCTCCACAATTTTTGCCGGACTCGGCGGAACTCCCCAGGATGCAACCAATGGCGTAAAAGGGTTTACCGATCGGAAAATATGGGGCCTAAACCAGAGGATAAGCCATAAAACCAATACCGGCAGCTGGATATCCATAACGGGTTATCGCGACAGCGATTTTGCTTGGTATGAAGATTCCATTGGCATTCCCACCTCCGTCAGCGACCAGGCAATTTCAACCTACGTAGATGAGAGCCACAAACAATTCTCACAAGAAGTACGATGGTCATCGGACGCAAACCCTGCGCTGCCCCTGGACGCTCTGCAAGACAAATCATTCTCTTATGTCCTAGGCATTTATTATCTCTACGAACACACCGACCGACTGGAAGCATTCTCTTTCAACCGGGCGCAGGCCCGTACCTCTCAAAGCAATCACACCCAAAGTTATGCGGTCTTTGGGCAGCTGGACTATCCGCTCACAGAGCAGACCACTCTAACCCTTGGCGGACGCTACAACCGCGACACCAAAGCGCTCAGCCAGACCTCTGTCAATGGCGGTGCTCCCGCCATTATTCTCGAAACATTTCAACTGCGCTCTCGCGAAACCTGGCAGGATTTCTCTCCGAGACTGGCACTTTCTTACAATCCTAGTAACGATCAGCTTTTTTATGCGGCACTCTCTCGCGGCATGAAAAGCGGTGGTTTTCAGGGAGCTCCAGGCACTCTGGCCCTTGCACAACGCACCATTGATCCAGAATCAGCCTGGGCCTACGAACTGGGGTTCAAGTCTCAGTGGTTTCAGGATCGCCTGCGATTGAACCTGGCAGGTTTTTTCACTGACTACCAGGATCTTCAGGTGGTTCAATTTCAAACCATCGATAATTTTGGTTTGTTCCAAACCGACAATGCCGCATCCGCAACGTTGCGCGGCCTGGAGTTTGAATTTGACGCCTATCTCTCAGACAAGCTAACTCTCGCGGGTTCATACGCCTATCTGGACGCCACCTACGACAGCTTCGATGATTTGGATGGCAGGGATTTTACCGGCAATCATTTAAGACAAGCACCCAAACACACAAGCAGCCTGACTCTCGATTACGAACATGCTCTAACGGCGGGTGCGCTGCATCTGCGTGCCGACTATCGGTACCAATCCACAAGCTTCCGAGAACCCGACAACAGCGTGACCCAACAGCCTGCCTATCAATTGGTAGACGCCAGCGTAAGGTTTCAGGCCGCCAATCAGCGCTGGGAGGCATCACTTTGGGCGAAGAACCTGCTAAATGAACAATACATCGCTCACTTATACGTTCTCGGCGGCAATGACTACGCCATTTTTGGCACCCCTCGCACCTATGGCCTCGCAGTGAACTGGAAGGTTATGTGATACCACAGTGATCTTTTAGAAGAAATTACCGCAACAATACAATTCCCGTGATGGCTAGCACCTGCTGCCGCCATCATCCCTCCTCTCAACAATACACTGATTTACTAAGCTCACTGGATTTAGCGTTTAAAAAACTCACTAGATATTACCCCTGTACATGTGACACAAACATATTTACTATTTTTATGAGGTGTATCAAATCTGTGGTGTTTAACAGTTACCACTACCCAGAAATAGGTAGTGCCTTTCATCACAAACAATAACGACTGAGAGCGATTATGAAAGACACAACGCTAAATACGATACACCCCTTAACACTGGCCACCGCTATTACTGCTGCCATCACCGGCACCAGCAGCGCCACAGCCGAAGACTTCATGGGCATAGAGGAAGTGGTTGTTACGGCTCAAAAACGTGCAGAGAGCCTGCAAGATATTCCTTTGGCCATTAGCGCTTTCAGTGGCGACCAAGTGCGTGAAGACGGCATTTCTACCCTGGAGGACATCGGCAGTCGTACACCGGGAATGGTGTTTGCGGCATTCAGTGCGGGTCAACCCGAAATTGCGATACGGGGCATTGGCACCAAAGAAGACGGCGCCGCCGCGAGCGACTCCACCGTAGTGTCGGTTGACGATGTTTATATCGCGGCCCGCACCGCTCAGGTGTTCGATATCTTCGATTTGGAGCGTGTAGAAGTTTTGCGCGGCCCACAAGGAACCCTGTATGGAAAGAACTCCATTGGCGGCTCCATCAATTTTGTGACGTCCAAACCCACTGAAGAAACAGAGTTTCGCATTCGACAAACTGTTGGTGACTACGGGCGCAATGACACGGGCGCTCTATTGAGCGGCGCTCTGAGCGATAATGTATTTGGTAAAGTGTCATTCAGTCGCAGAGAAAGTGATGGATACATTAAACATGTGCCCACCGGCGACACTTGGGGTGAACAGGAAACACTGGCATGGCGCGCACAAGTTCGCTGGCTTGCCACTGAAAACGTGGAAATTCAATTCAGCGCCGACGGCGCAGATGATGAACTGGGTGCAAGCAATCGCGAGCCCGTTGGCGGCGTTGGTCGCTCGGGCAATGGAGACAGCCTGGATCCGGTTGCCGTTAACATTGCATTGGGCGGTGCCAACGATCCTCACAACAGCCTTGCAGAAACCGAGGGGTCAACGGACCGGGATGTTGAGGGTTACAGTGTTCGTGTGAACTGGGATTTAGACAATATGACGCTTACGTCTATTACAGCCTATCGCGAAAGCCAGTTCGACTGGATTGAAGACTCCGAAGGTTTGCCACCGGCCACCTCAGGCCCAACCGGCCCAGCAGACGCAGGCTTCTTCTTAGACCTCAACGACTCTGCCATAGAAGAAACCCAGCAGATAACTCAGGAGTTCCGTCTAACCTCCTCCGGCGACTCTTCCATCGATTGGGTTGTTGGATTATTTTATAGTCTGGAAGACATTGAACGCAGTGAAACCTTTGCATTCACTTCATTCCCCAGCGTGCAAACCTCCTACCAGGAAAACGAATCGAGCAGCTGGGCCCTGTACGGACAAAGCGGATTCGAACTGACAGACACCCTATCCCTCACCGCCGGTTTACGTTACTCAACCGAAGAAAAAGACATTGCGGTGTCTAATGACGTAAATGGCGCCGCCGCCCTGCTGCAACCGTTTGACGAAGTTGAGGCAAGCGACGACTGGAGCAATGTGTCTGGCCGACTGGCCCTCGACTGGGCAGTGGCTGAAGATGCATTGGCTTACGCCAGCATTTCCACCGGTTTTAAGAGTGGCGGGTTCACCGGTTCCGCGTCTACCGCAGAGCGGGCCACAACCCCTTTTGACTCTGAAAAAGCAACCAGCCTGGAAGTGGGTTTGAAATCACAGTGGTGGGACAACCGCCTGCGACTGAACGTTAGTGCTTTTTACACGGACTACGAAGACCTGCAAGTGACTCGCTTTTTTCTACCCGCCGGCGGCACCTTTGGTGAATTCATCACAGAAAACGCGGCCACCGCCACCATTGATGGCATAGAACTTGAGTTTACCCTGCTGCCCCTCGAGCAAATGGAAATTGGAGGAAGCTTTGCTTACCTCAGCACTGAGTTTGACGAGTTTAACCCCACCACCGCGAATGACGACGGTGCGGGCAACCCGACCATACCCGATTACTCCGGCAATAAATTGCGGCAGGCGCCAAGAAAAACAGCAAGCTTCTATGGTAAATACACTTGGGAACTCGGTGATAGTGGATCGCTGTATGCCAAAGTTAACTACCGGTTTCAGGATGAAAGTTTTTACGACCCGGATAATAACGACTTGACTATGATTCCAAAATATCGAATTTGGGATGCCCGGGTCGCGTGGAAATCACTGGACGAACACTGGGAAGTCGCTGCATGGGCAAAAAACCTGGGTGATGAGGAATATCGAACCCACATTTTTAGCCAACGTGGTGGCGAGATTGCATTTGCACCCTTCGGTGCGCCCGCAACCTACGGTTTGTCTATGACCTACACATACTGAGCAACTGCACGGCAACTTCAGAGCGCCTTCGGGCGCTCTTTTTTAATTTCAGGAGACAGGTCCTATGGGTGCGAGTAGTAGCTATACCGCAAATTCAGATTTCCTCGACGATACTTTAGATCGCGGTGGCATCAGTGCCGCTCAGCTGTTGATTATTACAATCGCCCTGCTGCTAAATATTGTTGACGGGTATGACGTGATGGCGATGGCATTTACTGCCCACAGTATTGGAGAGGCGCTGCAAATTTCGCCCGCCCATCTGGGAATACTGTTTAGTGTTGCACTGGCAGGTATGATGATTGGTGCGATGTTTATCGCGCCCTTCTCCGATATCATCGGGCGCAGAAAGATGCTGTTGATCAGCGTTAGCGTGATTGGCGTGAGTGTATGTTTGACCGGGCTCGCCACCGAGCTTTGGCAAATGATTGGACTGAGGGCAATCACGGGCCTGGGTGTGGGCAGCATGCTCGCCAGCCTGGCCGCCATTAGTGCAGAGTATACACCAAGCAGATATCGCAGCCTTGCCGTTGTAACGATCACTGCGGGATATCCCCTCGGGGCTACACTGGGTGGATTTATAGCAGCACCCATGATTCCCGTTTATGGGTGGCAAAGTGTTTTTTTCGCCGGTGGTGCTGCTACCCTCCTGATGGTTCCTGCGATCTATTTTCTGGTACCCGAGTCATTGCAATTCTTGCTAGCTAAACGCCCTGCCAATGCATTGCAAACGCTCAATCTTGCCCTCACCCGAATGAACAAACCCACAGTGAGCGAATTGCCTCCTGTGCCCGAGACCGCCATAAAAGAAAAAGCCAATGTTTTAAGCTTGCTGACCGAAGACAGACGAGTTAAAACACTTACGCTGTGGTCGACCTTTTTCTTCTGTTTTATTTGCCTTTACTTTTTAATGAGCTGGATTCCCAAGCTTGTTGTTAATGCCGGCTTGTCGGAGTCACAGGGTGTTTATGGTGCGGTAGCACTTAATGGTGGCGGTGTTGTTGGTATTATCACCCTGGGGTGGATGTCGGCACGTATGAGTTTGTCTAAACTAATTGGCAGCTACTTGTCACTGGCGGCACTGGGTATGATTTTATTCGCCGCAGTCTCAGACAGCCTCCCCTTATTACCCATTCTATTTATTATTGGCTTCTTTCAGCTCGGTGGATTTACCGGACTCTATGCCGTTGCTGCAAAAATTTACCCAACCGAAGTGCGAACAACCGGTGTTGGATGGGCTATTGGTTTAGGCCGTTTTGGTGCTGTGGTTGGACCCTATGTTGGAGGAGTTTTGATTGCAGGAGGTTATTCTATGGAAAGCAATTTCTTTTTATTCGCTCTGCCTCTACTGATTGCCGGCGCATTGTCGTACCGTCTGGCTGTTAAATAAACCGTTACAACTTCAGCGACGCTTACTTTGAGCCTCATAATTTCAAATCGTAAATTTCAGGCATAAAAAAAGCCAGCCCAACAGTCAAGTTGGGCTGGCTTTTTCTTGCTATCCAGACTCAGTCTTGCAACTTGTCCCACACCTGTTGATCGATCTCATCTGTCCAGATACGCGGCCAGTCAATTCCGTCGAACTCATCCCACAAACGCTGAACATCAAACGGTAAACAATGCTCAAAGATGGGCCACATGCCAAACTTGGGCGCAAGGTGGTCGCGGGTTGCCTCGAAAGCTTGTTTTAGTGTGCCTCCACTTTTGTGTACCTCACCCACCTTTTCGATCATTCCGGTTAGAAATCCGCGAGTTTGTTCAATGGCGGCATTCACTTCGTCCTGACCTCGGGCAACGGCGCCTCGACCGCCCACCAGCACTTCTGCACCATAGGCCTTCACCTTGTCTAAGGTATCAGTTGACCAATTGAAGTGGAATGCATCACCTGT
>CAJWCA010000292.1 GCA_913020395.1 uncultured Cellvibrionales bacterium
GCTGCTCATCGACGCTGACCACGGTATCGCCACGGCGACTGGATATTGTCACTGGGCACACTTCACGATCAAACTTGCCTTCGGCGATGGCCGCATTGGCCCTCGCCAAAGATTCAATCGCGTAAGCATCTTGCTGATCTCGGGTAAATTCATACTTGTCGGCACACAATTCGCCAAAAGCCCCCATCAAGCCGCCTTCGTAGGCGTCCTGCAGCCCATCCATGAACATGTGATCAATCACCTCGCCATGCCCAAGCCTGAGGCCTGTACGCGCCTTCGGCAGCATATAAGGCGCATTACTCATACTTTCCATACCGCCCGCAACGATTACTTCAGCCCGGCCCAGCGCCAAAGTGTCACAGGCCATCATGACGGTCTTCATACCGGAGCCGCAGACTTTATTCACGGTGGTACAGGGCACGCTGTTTGGAATACCGGCGCCCAGTGCTGCTTGACGCGCAGGCGCTTGGCCAACACCGGCTGGCAAGACACAACCCATTAAAACTTCATCAACCTCAGCGGCTTCAATACCCGCATCGACCAAGGCGGCTTTAATCGCAGCGGCGCCCAATGTGGGTGCTGTCACACCGGCCAAGTCTCCTTGCATGCCACCCATAGGGGTTCTGGCTATGCCCACAATGACTATATCTTCACTCATACCGACTCCTGGTCAATTTCGCTTTGCCTCACTCTAAAATCGCAAGGCCATCATTAGGTGAACCCATTTCAGCAATGGTTCGTTGCACGCATTATAACCCCGAGTAAACCAATAGCCACCAGCGCCACTAAAACCTGCCTAACCCAGACTTCATCCTGTCGGTTTTACTTGCATGAAGGGGTCGCCATGCTAGTATCAGGCGGTCTGCCCTTCTCCACTAAAAGGAAATTTTTATGGAAGTTTCAAGCATCGTTACCCTCGTTGTCATTGCCGCTTTTGTGTTTTATGTCATCGGGATTTTTAATCAGCTTGTCGCGCTGAAAAATCGTTTTGAAAATGCGTTTTCGCAAATTGAAGTCCAGCTAAAACGCCGCTACGACCTTATTCCAAACTTAGTCGAAACTGCGAAAGGCTATCTCAAACATGAAAGCGAGACCCTAGAAGCCGTTATCGCCGCTAGAAATGCCGCTATGAATGGCCTAGCCGCTGCGGCAGGCGATCCGGGCAATGCCGAGGCCATCGGTCAGTTGAGCGGCGCAGAAGGCATGTTGGGCAGCGCCATGGGCCGCCTCAATGTCGTGATGGAAGCCTACCCCGATTTGAAAGCCAATCAAAATATGATGCAAGTATCGGAAGAGCTCACCAGTACTGAAAATAAAGTGTCCTTTTCCCGCCAGGCTTTTAACGACTCGGTGACCGCCTACAACACCTACAAACAAAGTTTTCCGCAAAACTTCTTTGCCACCAAATTTGGCCACGGCAAAGACGCCAGCTTATTGGAGTTTGAAGACAGCGCTGAGATTCAAGCCGCTCCTAAAATTTCCTTTTAAGGCAGGACTCTGCCATGAATTTTTTTGAACATCAGGACCAAGCCCGGCGCAATACAAAGGGTTTGGTGTTTTTCTTGTTATTGGCCGTTGGCTGTCTAATTTTAATGACCATTTTATTGGTGGTCGCGGTGATGGTTTTCCAAGGTGGCACCTCCTACCCTGTCGACACACCCATGTTCGACATCATCAAACAGACGGCAAGCCCCGGCTTAGTTATTAAAGTTTCTGCTTTGGTTATCTCAATTATTGGTCTGGCCTGCCTGTACAAGATGTCGCAGCTGTCCGCGGGCGGACAGGTCATTGCAGAATCCATGGGAGGCCGACTGCTCAACCTCAGTGCCAGCGATGCCAACGAGCGTAAGATACTCAATGTGGTGGAGGAAATGGCCATCGCCTCCGGCACACCCGTACCGCCGGTCTACCTAATCGACGAAGCAGGCATCAACGCTTTTGCAGCCGGATACAAGCCGCAAGACGCGGTTATTGGCGTGACCCGTGGCTGTATTGATCTGCTGTCAAGAGAAGAGCTGCAAGGGGTGATCGCACACGAATTCAGTCATGTTCTCAATGGTGACATGCGTCTAAATATTCGCTTAATCAGCATCCTTCACGGCATTTTAGTGATCGGCTTATTGGGCTATTGGATTTTCCGCAGCAGCGCTTTTACCAGTCGCAGTCGTTCCAGTCGCAACAACAATGGCGCAGCGCTTGGGATTGTCGGTTTAGGTTTGGCGTTAATGGTCATTGGACATGCGGGCACCTTTTTTGGCAAGTTAATTAAAGCGGCGGTAAGCCGTCAGCGTGAATATTTAGCTGATGCATCGGCCGTACAGTTTTCTAGAAACCCCGACGGCATCTCCGGTGCTTTGAAAAAAATTGGCGGTTATGAACCCGGCTCGCTGCTGGAAAACGAAAATGCAGCAGAGTTCAGCCATATGTATTTTGGTGAAGGTGTGCAAAGTTTTTTCGGCATGCTCGCAACCCACCCTCCACTGGAAGACAGAATTAAACGTCTCGACCCAAAGTGGCAAGGTGGCTTCGCCTCGGTCAGTGCCGTACACGCTTCTGGGACGGAACAAAGCTCGAGTTTTGCGGGGGATGATAGAGCGTCCAACATGGCGCAGACACAACCTTCGGCTAATACGTCTACGCCCAATGTTGAAACTCAAAGCGATACACGATCGGCCATTGAAAGCATCGGCGACCCCAGCGACGCCCATATTCAATATGCCCATTCGCTGATTGCGGCTCTGCCCACTGCCATTCGAGAAGCAACCCACGACCCTTTTTCAGCCCGCGCGCTGATCTACAACTTACTCATCAGCAAAGATCCACTCATTGCGGACAAGCAGCGAGACATTCTGCGCGCCCATGCTCACCCTTCTGTTGCCAAATTAACCACGCAACTCGCCGAGACAATGGCTTCTCTCAACGAGACAGCGCGACTGCCAATATTAGAACTCAGTATTCCCGCAATCAAAGCCCTGACCGAACGACAATACGAAGTCTTCAAAAAGGCTTGTATCCTTCTCATTCAGGCTGATCAAAAAATTGAGCTACACGAGTGGGCCATCTACCGAATTCTTTTACACAATGTTGAGCCCATTAGTCATCGAGCAAGCAACACGAAAATTTCAAGCCTTAGGGCGGAAATCGAACTCTTACTGTCAGCTCTAACACACGCAGGTCACACACAAAACGATCAGGCAACAAAAGCCTTCAACTGCGCTCGTGATGAATTGCCATTGGGCAATTTGTCTATGATACGGGCCGAAGGCATTGATTTCCCGACCTTGGATAAGGCGGTGCAAAAACTTAATCGTCTGAAACCTCTACAGAAACCTTTGCTACTAAAAGCCATGGCGAGCTGTATTGAACATGATGGGAAAGTAACGGCGGAAGAAGCGGAATTGTTTAGAGCGGTAGCGGACAGTTTGGACTGCCCTGTGCCACCGCTGCTACCCCAGCAACGATTGAGTTGAGGTTTGTCTGAATGTGTGTGGCTAGCGGAGTATGTTAGTCCACATACACGGGCCCCACACCCAAGCCCCAGATAATGACCGTGCCCACACGAACCATCACCATCATCACCAAAGCAATTGTCACGACAGAGCTGGCATACATAAAGGCCCGTTCTTTCGGAATGTTCATCAAGATGGGAATGCCTTGGTATATCAAATAGATGGAGTAACAACCCGCAATCAGAGTCGCGAGGGCATTCACCCACAGTTCAGGGTACAAACCCACAACCCCCACTAATAATACCGGCGTAGAAATGTAAACCGCCAAGGCCGTGCCTTCGTAGTGGCGCTTCTCAGCGTCATCTTGCACACCGTAAGTAATCGACATCCAATTGATGAATTCACCCAGAATATACACCCCACCCATCAATGCGAAATAGGACATAACACAGAGTGAAAGTGCACTTTCGGTGGTTAATTTAACCACGCCGCCATCACCAATACTCCAGCCAACTTGGGTTACACCATAATAGGTCGCGACTGGGAAGATCAGGGCCAACAAAGGTACATGGCTGAAAAATACCTGGGCAAAAGAATGGCGATCATTACGAATGGCCTTCCACTCTTTATCTGGGTGCAGCAAAATTCCTAGGGTATGTTCCAAAATGGCCATCAAGACTTCCTCTACAATTTGACGTTGACTGGGCTAATCCTAGTGTGGACCAAACCCTGATTAGGATTAAGTATAGGCGTGGACTTCGTCCACACCAATCAAAAATGACGCCCTAGTTGATACACATCACAGGTGAGCGCTGAGTTATTTGACAACCCGCAAGCTGGGCTTTTTAGGCGCTGATTCAGGTGCACCACTGGGCTCGTGACCCGTCGGCGGAATCGCCATCTTGGGTTTGGGCGGTTCGGGCTCCGGCTCCGTTTCAGGCTCCGACTCAAAGATCATACCTTGCCCATTTTCTTTGGCATAAATACCGAGAATACTGCGCGAAGGCACATAGATATCGGTCGGAATACCGCCAAATCGTGCGTTAAAAGAGACGTAATCGTTATCCATCTCTAAATTTAGCACAGCGGAGGGGTTAATATTGAGTACGATCTGCCCATCTTTGTTTACGTGCTCTTGTGGCACCTGCACGTCTGAAATGTGGGTATCAACAAGAATGTAGGGGGTACAGTCGTTATCCACAATCCATTCATACAGGGCACGAATCAGATAGGGACGGCTGGAGCTCATGGTCATAGGATATCTTCTGTCCTGACTTGGCGGGGCGACTGGACTCAACAAGGGTCGAGGCCAGAATAAAAGCTACTATATAAAAAAGGGGTGAATGCTTCACCCCTTTTTTGACAATATCACCAAGCCGCACCCTTAGCGCGACTGGAGGCCTCTTAATTTTAGAAGCGCATTTCTTTTTCGTAGTCTGTCAGGCTTTCCTGGAAGGCTTCACGGGCGAAGATACGCTCCATGTAGTCAATCAGAGGCTGAGACTGCTTCGACTTAGTCAGATTGATATCCATCATTTCAAGACGCCACAAAATCGGCCCCAAACAACAATCAACCAGAGTGAATTCTTCACTCATGAAAAAGTCTTTCTCAGCGAAGATCGGCGCCACAGCCAAAAGGCTTTCTTTGAGCTCTTTACGAGCCTTGGTCACTGTTTCTTTGCTTTTGCTGTGCAATGCAGAATCTACCAGCGGCGCCCAGTCTTTCTCGATGCGATGCATCCACAGGCGGCTCTCAGCACGAGCAACAGGGTAAACCGGCAGAAGAGGAGGATGAGGGAAACGCTCATCCAAATATTCCATCATCACCTTGGATTCGTAGAGAACCAAGTCACGGTCAACCAGGGTAGGCAGCGAGTTGTAAGGGTTCAGATCCGCTAACTCAGTCGGTTTGTGCCTTGGGTCGACATCGACCACATCAACCGATACACCTTTTTCTGCCAACACAATGCGTACACGATGGCTGTAATGATCACGGCCGTCAGAAAAATACGTCATCGATGAGCGCTTAGTTACCACACCCATGGTTTCACCTCAATTTAAGTTACAAATAATAAACAACAAACGGGCGACCCCTCTGAGGGGGCCGCCCGCACTAATAATCTTGGACCTAGTGTACGTCTTTCCAGTATTCGCGATTCAGCAAATAGGCAAACACGAAAAACAGCACGATGAAGAGCAAGACATAGATACCCATGCTTTTGCGTTTCTCGGCCATTGGTTCGGCAACGTATTCAAGAAAGTTCACCAAGTCGTAAATTGCTCGGTCGAACTCCTCTTCGTCCATAGTGCCTTTGATGGCGCCTTCCTGAAGGCTACCGCAGGCTTCATCCATCACTGCGTCGCCAAGCTCATCGCGCTCAGCATTGCCGTTGGAATCCATTTTGGG
>CAJWCA010000293.1 GCA_913020395.1 uncultured Cellvibrionales bacterium
TTGCAAGATGCCACCTTCGAGGTGATACACCTCTTCGAAGCCCTGCTCAATCATGTAGGCAGTAGACTTTTCGCAACGAATTCCTCCGGTGCAAAACATAGCGACTTTTTTGTGTTTAGCAGGGTCCAGATTCTTGGCAACATAGGCAGGGAACTCCCGAAAGGTATCCGTCTCGGGGTTATGGGCGCCTTTAAAGGTGCCGATATCAAATTCGTATTGATTGCGTGTATCAACCAGTGTGACATCGGGGTCCGAGATCAGTGAGTTCCAGTTTTCTGGTTTCACATAGGTACCCACAATATGCTTTGGGTCTATCCCCTGCACACCCATGGTGACGATCTCTTTTTTCAGTTTCACCTTCATGCGAAGGAAAGGCTGTGAATCGACAAAAGACTCTTTGTTTGCGATATCGTGCAAACGCTCATCTCGATTGAGAAAAACTATCAGATTGTCTACCGCTTCCCGAGAACCCGCCACCGTGCCATTGATGCCCTCCTCTGCCAACAGCAAGGTGCCTTTGAGACCTTCAGATTGGCAAAAGTCCAGCAAGGGCTCTCTAATGGCCTCAAAATCGGGCAGAGAGACAAAGCGATAAAGGGCAACAACAACATAACTCATAAAAAGTGCTCAAACCAAAAACAGGCCGCTCGGGCCTGTGTCTATAAAGGGGGGCTATTGTAGGAAATGATCAATTTTCAGGCAAGTAGAAAAAGCCCCAATTTCGACTTTTCTCCCCTGGTATTGGCGTTCAACTAGCTTCCGCCCAGACAATCAGGGGAATCGGGGACAGTTTGGCTCTGCTGCCATTCCTCCGGGCTGAACGTATGCAGGGCCAGCGCGTGTACCTCTCCAGCCAATTCTTCCTTTAACAAGCCATAGATCGCCTGGTGGCGTTGAACCTGGCGCTTGCCCTCAAATGCGGCGCTTGCAAGCACAACTTTGAAGTGTGACTCAGAGTCCGCAGGCACATTGTGCATATGGCTTTCGTTGGTGATGTCCAGATGGACCGGGTTCAGCCCGTCTTTTAATTTTTGTTCAATTAAAGTTTGTATCTTCATGTTATATCACTTCTGCTAAAAGGTGCGGCCCACCAAAACGAATACGCCTTACTTAAAAGCGCCGTTGCTGACTCTCGTTGCTGACAATAGTGACATTGTAACCCATTCATTCACTGCATTTTAACGATTGTTGAATTTTTGTTTGCGCTTCAGTTTTGATGGGCTATCTTAATTATCAAACAAGAAAAATTGTACATAGGTACCCGATGTACTGAGTGAAACCATTTTGTGATGAGTTAAATTATGTTGGATAAACCGATTTTTACCAATCGGCGCCAAGGATGCAGCCGAAGAGAAAGTCACGACCCCTGCCATGGAATGCCGCTAGACCTATTCCACCGAAAACGACGCAGAAACAGTGAGCGCAGACAGCAGAAACGCAATCTGTATGAGGATTATTGTGCCTATATGGAAATTCGCGTTCAACGCCGTGAATTCCTGGCCTCAGGCAAACATTAAAAGTCTGGGCCCGACACTTGCTGCACGGGATAGGCTGGATAAGTGGCAAAGTAATCTGCCACTGAGAATGACTGCCGAATAGTCTCACTGTAGTGCCTATGCCTGTGACGAATCATGTCAAAACCTTTGTAGCGCAATCGTTGCAGGCATTTATCGCACACCAGGCGCCCACCTCCCTCTGGTAAATCCGGGCTTTCAGGGTGGATCGTCGAAGCAATTAGCGCGGTCTGAGCCTCTAGCAATAACTGCAGGTCTTCACACCGGGAGAGGTGAAAGACGCCAGCCTCGGCGTAAACCAAAACCCGGCCATTTTTATAAGCCAGACTTAAGTCTTCCAGCTCGCGCAGTGCCGCCCCTCCAATTGGCACACCTGTATGCTCGAGCGCTTCTCGCTCGGCAGTACTCAGCTGCAGCTTCGGATCAAAGAAGGTGAAATGTCCCAATTCGCTGGCACCCATGGTGTCGCGCAAGCGGTTGAAGTGTTCGAAGCTCAAGAAGTCTGGCAATTTCAAAGCGCGCTGCCTCCTGTGCTAAAGGTCGTTAAGAATGGTTGCTATACGTGACTCTGCGTCGGTGCGCAGCCGGAACTCAACCCGCCTTGAGCGTACGCCATCCTCGTGTCCATCGGCATCCATGACCAGCTTCGATGAAGACAGTCCATTGGCGGTTAAATGCGCCGTAAGCCATGTTTTATCGGCCGCCACCGACGTTTGTGCCAACAAATACTCCAGCGTTGTGCGGGTACGCGCCTGGGACAAAGCCATGTTTTTTATGTAGGCCTCACTCGTGCCGGATGCCCTCCCCCAGTCACTCGAGGTATGCCCTTCAATACGCACTTCCAGTATGTCGGGCCGGTATTTATCAGAGGTGATAATACGCACGTAGCGAGGGAAAAAATCGTCGAGAATCTGCTCAAATGCGGGTTTGATCGCATCGTCACCGTGGGCGAACAAGACTTCAGTATTATAAAAACGCAGGCTCAAATCGGGATCTAACTCCGCCCCCCATTTTGGCAAATCATCGCGAAACTCCTGGTATAAATCCTGATAGAGCTGGGTACGCAATAGATCGTACAAACGGGCAACATCTTTGATTTTTCGAGTTTCAATTTCCAGTTGCACCAAATAGATGACGGCAATCAACATAAATACCATCATCAAACCGCCCATCAGGTCGCTGACCGCCACCCAATGCTCTTCGTGCTCAATTTCGGTATTTTGTTGGCCTTCGAGGCTATCAGAGCTCTGCACGTTCATTTTCCAGCACGTGCACCAACTCTTTTAGCCGCTCTGTCAGCGGCGTGTAATCCTGAACAAATTTTTCGGACAGGGAGCTCAACTGGTAACCAAAAGTGGTTAAAGCTTTGGTGAGTTCATCTTCCATCGCGTCATCCAGGCGACTCACTTGCTGCTCGGTGCGCTCAATCATTTTTTCCACCCGCTCGTGCAGCCCTCGCTGGGCGCCCTCCAGGGTTTCGGCCAGTGTGGTATTGATCGCCAACGATGTGGTTTGCAAATCCGTGGCAGAGCGGGTCATAAACTCTGTCACCTGTTTTTGGTTTTCGTTGACGCTGGTCGCCAGCTGAGTGGTCAGGGCATCAACCCTGCCCTCCAATTTGGGCAGGCCCTCAGAGGCCTTGCCGGCCACGGTGGCCAACTGGGTGAGGTAGGCATCCAAACCTTCAGACTGCAATTGCAACGCGTCCAACATGGTGCCGAGGGACTCAGATACCGTGCTGAAAATCTCAGAGTGCTGAACCAGCTTCTCATACGCACCACTGGCCTTGTCCAAAAGATCGCCGTTTGTGCGCTGAGTGGCCAGCAGGGCTTCCAACTCAACTTTGTAGTTCTCCTGCCACACCAGCATTTTGCCAACCGCTACATTGAGTTCTTTAAAGTTCTCGCCGTATTGCGTATTAATTTGGGTATTAAAATCCTTCATCACCGTTTCAAGCGCACCGATGAGCGCCTGGGTATTGGCTTCAGTCATGGACACTTGGTAGTTACCCAGCTCCTCCCGCAATTGCTCCGACTGCTGCTGTTGTTCCTTGCGCAGGTCTTGAATTTCCCGACGCAAGCCATCCGAGCGAACATCGCCCAGCGAGTCGTTGATTGACCCCAAGAGATTGGCCAGGTCTGTCACGGTGGCCGCTTTATATTGCTCGGTAACTTTGCTCTGACGCACCACGGACGTGAGGTGGCGAAACTTAACCCCCAGCGCCCCGGCCAGGCCTGCAATAGACGTCCAGAAAGCGGTTTTAAGGCCGTCGATCAGGGCGGGAACACTGGCTTGAATATCACTGGTATCAAAGTTCAGCAGACCCAGGGCAACCCCAAGAAAGGTGCCAAAAATACCTGTGCTGGTGAGAATGGTTGGTGAGTGGTTAACACTGACGGCGCTGTAGCCAGGGCCGGCAAACCACGCAGCCATCAGTAAAATGATGGCCATTAACAGGAGTGTTAGCGTGGGTAATTGGCTAATAAATTCCATTCTTGGGGCGTTTATTTGAGGCTGGAGTAATAAGCCGCCAGGTTGTCGATATCTGCATCACTCAAAGCGGCCGACATGCCACCCATGATGGGGTCTTTTCGGGCACCCGATTTGAAGTCTCGCATTTGTTTGGCAAGGTAAGCATCTTTCTGCCCAGCCAGGTTGGGCCACATTGGATTATTGCTAATACCTGCCTGGCCGTGACACGCGGCGCAAGACATGGACTTGGCCTTGCCAGCAGCGACATCGCCAGCCGCCATCAGTTGTGGGCTGACAAATACGGCTGAGGCCGCCAGACACAATAGGGGTTTGAACATTGAACGCATTCCGGATACTCCTTGGCAATTAGTCATCAAAGCAGGTTTCTACCTGCCTCGCGCTCAACTTTAGCGTACCACTTAACACTTGAACAGCCTTCAGTCCCGGTCTTCGGCGTCCTTCAGCTTTTTATCAGTATGAAAAATGTAGTTTTGCGTAGCCGTTAACACACCGCGCAATATGCTCAACTCCATTTGATCCAGGCGCACACGATTATATAAACGGCGCAGACGCGTCATGGTTTGGCGGGGATTGCCGGGCTCAAGGAAACCCAGTTTTTCCAGCGTTTCCTGCAGGTGTTCGAAATAACGTTCCTGAGCGTCGCGATTCGCCGGCGGCATATCCCAATCTTCAAACTTGGGCAATTTGCCCTCTTTCTCAGCGATGGACGCCATGCGCACTTCATAGGCGAGCACCTGTACCGCCGCCGCAAGGTTGAGTGAACTGTATTCTTCGTTAGAGGGAATGTGCACGTGATAATTACACTTGTGCAACTCCTCATTGGTCAGACCCCGGTCTTCACGACCAAAGATGACCGCCACATCGTGCTGCTGCGCTTCGTGCCAGACACGCTCGCCGCACTCGCGCGGGTTGACCAAAGGCCAGGGAATACGTCGCCCCCGGGCGCTGGTACCCACAACAAGACCACAGTCACCAATGGCCTCATCCAGAGTATCCACCACCACAGCTTGCTCCAGCACATCCTGTGCACCCGCCGCTCGCCAGACCGCTTTGTCGGCCGGAAATTCTTTCGGCGCCACCAGGTAAAGACGGCTCAGCCCCATGTTTTTCAGGGCTCTGGCCGCCCCGCCGATATTACCGGGGTGGGAAGTATTCACCAAAACAACACGAATATTGTCAAAGATGGGAGTGCTCATAGTGCTTGTGCTCTGCTCAAAGAGGGCTTAAAGGGTTTAATGGCGCGCAGTTTAGCCTCGAGGGCCCTCAAAGTCACCTTTTCAAGACTGCCCACTCGGCGCTGCAAGCGTGCGGGCAATTGACTATAGTTGAAGTGCCTCTGGAAATAAGGGGGCTGATAATGATAAATGAGGCTGGAGCCCTGCGGGCAAGCTTGCTACAATCCGCGCCCTGCCGACTGCTGGCCAGTCAGGCTCCTGTTCTTTTACAAATAAACGTTGAGTTGGTGCCCTATGGAACCCATGATAAATATCGCCCTGCGCGCAGCGCGCAAGGCCGGTGAATTGATCGAACGCGGTTTGGACCGCATTGATGTTGTGCCCGTTGAAGAAAAAGGCCGCAATGACTATGTGACAGAAATCGACCGCGCCGCCGAAAAAGAAATTATTTATCACCTGCGCAAAGCCTACCCCGACCACAGCATTCGTGGCGAAGAAGGTGGCTTGATCAAGGGCGATAACCCCGATTACGAGTGGGTCATTGACCCCCTTGATGGCACCACCAACTTTATTCACGGCATCCCACACTTCGCCGTCTCCATTGCGTGCAAATACAAAGGCCAGGTCGAACACGCCGTGGTACTAGATCCAATCAAACGCGAAGA
>CAJWCA010000294.1 GCA_913020395.1 uncultured Cellvibrionales bacterium
ATTCAAGAATTGGAAGGTGTGTTCCGCGGTGCTGGCTGGAATGTTATTAAGGTTGTCTGGGGACGTCACTGGGATGCCCTGTTAGAAAAAGACACCACCGGGCTGCTTCAAAAACGTATGGATGAAGTGTGCGACGGCGAGTTGCAAAACTATAAAGCCAACGGCGGGGCATATACCCGTGAGCATTTCTTTGGCAAATACCCTGAGTTGCTCGAGTTGGTTAAAGACCTGTCCGACGAAGATATTATGTATCTTAACCGTGGTGGTCACGATCCATTTAAAGTTTATGCCGCCTATGCAGAGGCGAGCGCCAGCAAAGGTCAGCCGACGGTTATTCTGGCACAGACCGTTAAGGGTTATGGAATGGGCGCTGGTGAAGCGGCGAACATTACCCACTCAGTGAAAAAGCTCGACCTCGATAGCCTGAAGAGTTTCCGCGATCGTTTTGGTATTCCGATTTCAGATGATGAACTGAAAAATGTACCTTATTATCGCCCTGCACCCGACAGCCCTGAAATGGTCTACATGCAGAAGCGCAGGAAAGAACTGAAAGGTTACCTGCCCATTCGCGACGGCGATTTTGAACCCATGAAAGTGCCTTCACTGGATGCTTTCAAAGGTCAATTGAAGAGCAGCGGCGAGCGAGAAATTTCTACCACCATGTCTTTTGTTCGAGTGCTTTCTGCACTGGTTAAAGATAAAAATATTGGTGAACGTGTGGTGCCGATTGTACCGGACGAGGCGCGCACCTTTGGTATGGAAGGCATGTTCCGCCAGTTGGGTATCTACTCATCGGCCGGGCAGAAATACACGCCCCACGACGCCGATCAGATCATGTATTACAAGGAAGATAAAAAGGGCCAGATTCTGGAAGAAGGCATTAACGAGGCAGGCGCAATGTCAGGCTGGATTGCCTGTGCCACCTCTTATGCCAACAACGATTGCCCGATGATTCCTTTTTACATCTTTTATTCCATGTTTGGTTTCCAGCGTATTGGCGACCTGGCCTGGGCGGCGGGTGATAGTCAGGCAAGAGGTTTCTTGATTGGCGCAACCGCAGGCCGTACAACATTGAACGGCGAAGGTTTGCAGCACCAGGATGGCCACAGTCATGTCATGGCAAATACCATTCCTAACTGTGTTAGCTACGACCCCACTTACGGTTTTGAATTGGCAGTGATCATTCAAAATGGCATGCAGCGGATGTATAAGGAAAAAGAAAACTGTTTCTATTACATCACAACCATGAATGAAAACTACACTCATCCAGAGATGCCTGTCGGTGCCGAAGAGGGCATTGTTAAAGGCATTTATAAACTCGAAGCCAGCAAAAAGAAGAAAGCGAAATTGCAGGTTCAGTTGATGGGCTCGGGTTCAATTCTGCGTGAAGTTCGCGCGGCGGCCACGGTGCTTCGTGAAGAGTTTGGTGTTGAATCCGATGTGTGGAGCCTGACCAGCATTAATGAGTTGACCCGAGATGGCCAACGCGCTGAACGCTGGAACATGTTGCACCCCGAAGCGGAACCTCAGGTGCCTTATATCACCTCCCAGCTTGAGGGAAGCAAAGGGCCTGTTATTGTTGCCACCGATTACCTTAAAACCTATGCGGAACAACTGCGAGCTTTCATACCCGGCAATTACAGAGTGTTGGGAACAGAAGGGTTTGGACGCAGTGATACCCGTGCCAACTTGCGCCGCTTCTTTGAAGTGGATTGTAACCACGTCGTCATTGCCACGCTGAAGGCGCTGGTTGATGAAGGGCAGTTGGATGCAAAAGTGGTCACAAAGGCGATGAAGCAGCTCGGCGTTGATCCTGAAAAATTGGATCCAATGGCCTGTTAAGTTATCGCACCTTTTGCGATTGGTTTTTGATAAAAATATAGCAAGGAGTGACAGTGACAATTCAAATGATCACGGTTCCCGACATTGGCGCAGAAGACGTTGATGTTATTGAGGTTTGTGTCGCCCCCGGTGACAGCGTTGAACAAGAGCAGTCTCTGGTTGTGTTGGAAACTGACAAAGCCTCGATGGAAATTCCGAGCACACAAGCAGGTGTTGTTGTTGCGGTGAAGGTCAGTGAAGGCGATACAGTGTCTGAAGGCGATGTCATTATTGAGCTGGAAACGGCTGGTGAGTCCACTGACAGCAGTGTTGAAGAGCCTGCCGAAACCGCAGCGCCTGCACCGGAGCCTGTTGTGGCAGAACCTGTTGCTGCCGCACCTGCGGCAGCAAACGAATCGGCCGAGCAAACCGTAGAGGTGCCCGATACCGGCGCCGACGGAGATGTTGATGTCATCGAAGTGTGTGTGGCCGTGGGTGATGAGGTCAGTGAGGGTGATTCACTCATTGTCTTGGAAACCGATAAGGCTTCAATGGAAATCCCGGCACCGGCCAGCGGTAAAGTTGTGAGCTTGAGTGTCAATGAAGGGGATAAAGTGTCCTCGGGTGCACCCATCGCTGTTTTGTTGGTGGAAGGTGCTGCTCCAGCGCTTGCGCCTGCTGCCCCTGCTCCAGAACCTTCAGCTCCAGCGCCTGCAGCCGCGCCTTCTGCGCCTGCACCTGTAGCATCCGCTCCCTCTGCCCCAGCGCCTGCCGCGGCAGAGAAAGATGGTCAGGGTGAGATCTATGCCGGACCCGCTGTGCGAAAGTTAGCGCGCAAACTGGGTGTTGATCTATCTAATGTTAAAGGCTCTGGTCCTCGCGGTCGCATGACCAAAGATGATATTCGGGGCTATGTTAAAAAGGCTATCGATACGGTTGTGAGTGGCAAGGTCACGGGCGGCAGTGGCATACCTGCGGTTCCCGACGTCGACTTTGCTAAATTTGGCCCGATCGAAAAAGTCAAAATGAGCAAAATTCAGAAAGTGACGGCTAAAAATATGTCACGGAATTGGCTCAATGTGCCACACGTTACCCAATTTGATGATGCTGATATTACCGAGCTTGAAACGTTCCGCAAAGGTATGAAAGCCGAAGCAGAACGTCGGGGCGTGAAGCTGACTCCGCTACCTTTCTTGTTAAAGGCCTGTGCCGCGGCCCTGCGTTACGAGCCGGCTTTTAATGTATCGATGCACAGCGACGGTGAGCACATTGTTAAAAAGGACTACGTGCACATAGGCGTGGCCGTTGCCACACCGGCTGGGCTCATGGTGCCCGTCATTCGCGATGTTGACAAAAAAGGTTTGTGGGAACTGGCAGAAGAATCCAGCGCCATGGCCAAAAAAGCACGTGATGGCAAGTTGATGCCCGCCGACATGCAGGGTGGTTGTTTCAGTATCTCTAGTCTCGGGGCAATGGGCGGCACGGGTTTTACACCGATCGTCAACGCGCCTGAAGTGGCTATTCTGGGAGTATCGAAGGCAGATATTAAACCCAAGTGGGACGGCCAGGCTTTTCAGCCTCGCAATATGTTACCGCTGTGTCTCTCTTATGATCATCGTGCCATCAACGGTGCAGATGCCGGAAATTTCATGACCTACCTTGTGGCTGCAATCGCTGATATCAGGCGCCTGCTGCTGTAATTTTCCGCCTTAGGCTTTAGTTCTATGGCAACTGTTTCCGTCCGACTTGGTCGCCTTGCTGTCAGCAGGCGACCTTTTTTGTCGTTCAAATTGCCCTCTCTTCACGATTAAACCTGTTTAGGTACTTTTTACTGTGTTACCTCTGTTCAGGTGTTGTCTCAGCTCAGGTGTGGGCGAACCCTAAAATTGCCATCGTCTTCTTTACAGGTATACTCAATGAGGCGACTGAAATAGCTGCCCCAATATAACTACCCAATATAACGACCTAGCCTAACTACACAGAAAAAGAGCCTGATTAATGACCCCTTACATTCACTTACGTTTATCTATTCGGCTGATGGGCCGTTACTTGTTTTTGGCTGTTGCCTTATGTTTACCGATTGGCTCAGAGGCCGGTGTTTACGAAGATCAAGTTCAGAAAATGTATGTGGCCTATTATGGCCGTCCGGGCGATCCGGGTGGATTGAACTGGTGGGCGGGCAAACTTGAAAACGCCGGTGGCGCTCTGAGTGAAATCATCGATAATTTTGGTAACTCTCTTGAGTATGTCGAGCGCTTTGGCAGCATGGATAATGCTGCGCTGATAAACAATATCTTCGTACAACTTCTGGGGCGCGATGCCGATACTGCCGGGCTGGATTGGTATGTGGGCAAGCTGGAATCTGGCGATCCGGATTGGAGCCTGGCGTCTATCGCGTTGCGCATTGCAGACGGGGTACAAGAGGGGACTGATGACAGTGCACTCGTGGCTAACCGCATGGCGGTAGCCAACGCTTTTACGCTGGCGGTGGAAAACGGTGAGCAAAACTATTCTAGTGACAGTGACATTCTGTTGGCCTCACAGTTGCTCGCGGGAGTAGACAGTGACACGGCAACTATGGAGCTTGCACTTTCATCGCTGAGTGGCTCTGCACTCAGTTATTATCAAGACAATATTGATCAGGATATCGTTGTTAATCTCTGCAGTGTTTGTCACGTTGAAGGCGGAATAGCCGGCAATACGCGGATTGTGTACCCGGGTGGCACCGACGCGAACTATGGCGTTCTCCGAGATTTTATTTTGCTTGATAGCAGCACACCGGCCTTGCTTCTGGACAAAGCCAGTGGCACTGGGCATGGCGGAGGTGTTCAGCTGAGTGTTTCAAGTGATGGTTATCAGAAACTCAGCACCTTCATTAACTTGGTCAGTAATTGAAGCCAGAAGTAGCCTTCTCTACCCTGGGCTATCTGTAAACTTGAGAGCACCATTTATGATCTCTAAACACACATTACTGTTACCCATTCACTTTTTTAGTCGAAGTTTTTTCCTCATGTTCGCATTACTTGTGCCCCTTGGCACAGAGGCCGGCGTCTATGAAGATCAGGTGCAGAAAATGTATGTGGCCTATTATGGTCGTCCCGGTGACCCAGCCGGTTTGAACTGGTGGGCAGGAAAACTGGAAAACGCGGGAGGCGACCTGAGTGAAATCATCGATAACTTTGGTAATTCCCAAGAGTATGTCGATCGCTTTGGCAGCATGGATAATGCGGCGCTTATCAACAATATTTTTGTACAACTACTGGGGCGAGACGCGGATTCAGCCGGTCTGGATTGGTACGTAGGCAAATTGGAATCCGGTGACCCCGACTGGAGTTTGGCCTCTATTGCCTTGCGTATTGCGGATGGCGTACAGGAGGGCACTGATGACTTTACCGTAGTGGCCAATAGAATGGCCGTTGCCAATGCATTTACATTGGCGGTGGAAAACGGCGATCAGTCTTATACCGGTGTCAGTGACATTCAGGCCGCCTCGGACTTGCTTGCGGGTGTGGACAGTGACGCGGGAGCCCTTGAGCTTGCACTTTCTTCAATTAGTGGTTCAACCTTGAGTTATTATCGTGACAATATCGATCAGGATATTGTGGTTAATCTCTGCAGTGTTTGTCACGTGGAGGGAGGTGTGGCCAGTGTTTCCCGTATTCTGTATCCCGGTGGCGTTGATGCCAACTATGAGGTGCTGAGAGATTTTATTTTACTTGATGATGATACACCGAGTCTGATTCTCGACAAGGTCAGAGGGGTTGGCCACGGTGGTGGCGTACAGCTGGCATCGACCAGTGAGGGGTATCAAAAACTTAATACCTTTATTAATTTGGTGACTAACTGTGGCGCCGATTGTGACAGCGCAGATGCCAGTGCTTTCTTTCGAGAGGTGCAACTGGCCTCAGCAGAACAAACCCTTCGACGGGCGGCATTGATCGTTGCAGAACGTCTGCCAACGAGTGCAGAAGTTGCCCAGGCCAAA
>CAJWCA010000295.1 GCA_913020395.1 uncultured Cellvibrionales bacterium
AAACTAAGGAGAGTGTTATGCCTTCATCTAATGGGGATAAAGACCAAAGCCACACTCGCGCTGAATATCGCCACTTCACGCCGATCGCAACTCGGTGGGGGGACAATGATATTTACGGTCACGTAAACAATGTCGTTTATTACGCCTACTTTGATTCAGTGGCGAATTTATTTTTGATTGAGCAGGGCGGACTCAACATACAGAACGGCGACACTATTGGTCTGGTGGTGAACTCGAGTTGTAATTATCTCGCGCCCGTAGAGTTTCCAGACAAGCTGGAGGGTGGGTTTCGAGTTAATCGTTTGGGAAGCAGCTCAGTGGAATATGGCATTGCCATTTTTAAACAGGGAGAAGATCAAGCTTGTGCGGCAGGGACTTTTACTCACGTTTTTGTTGACCGGGAGACACGCCGCCCTAAACCAATCGCCTCACAGATGCGAGCGGCACTTGAATCGGTGAGCCTCTAACAAGACAAAAGATGGGCAAAAAAAGGGGCCCAGTCAGGCCCCTTTTTTAATTCAGGGTTTACGAAGAAAGTCTGCAATACAAAAGGCCAGCTCTAACACCTGGTCGCCGTTCAGGCGCGGATCGCACTGTGTGTGATATCGCTGTGCGAGATCGGCATCAGAGATGGCGTATGCGCCACCGGTACACTCTGTCACCGCCTGGCCGGTCATTTCAAGGTGAATGCCACCGGGGTGTTCACTCTCGCTTCGAAGCACAGAAAAAAACTGCTTAATCTCCAGCAAGATACTGTCGAATGAACGTGTCTTGTAGCCGCTGGATGCTTTGATCGTATTGCCGTGCATTGGATCACTGGACCAAACCACGCTGCGACCCTCCGCGTGTACCCGGCGCGCGAGCGCAGGCAGTTTTTCAGCGAGCACGTTGGCACCCATTCGAGTGATTAGAGTGAGTCGTCCGGCTTCATTGTCTGGATTCAGGGCATCGATAAGGCGAATCAATTCGTCTTCGCTAATGCCGGGCCCTACTTTTACGCCAACAGGATTGTGAATGCCTCTGAAAAATTCCAGGTGGGCACCATCAAGTTCGCGAGTGCGCTCTCCAATCCATAACATGTGGCCAGAGCAGTCATACCATTTGTCAGTTTGGCTGTCTCGGCGTGTAAGCGCTTCTTCATAGTTGAGCAGAAGGGCTTCATGGGAGGTGTATAAGTCTGTTTGATGCAGTGATGGAGTATTATTACCGTCAATGCCGCACACCGCCATAAACTCCAGCGCATCTTCTATGCGCTCGGCAATTTGTCGATACTGTTCCCGCAAGGGGTTGTTATCAACAAAGCTGCGATTCCATTGGTTCACTTGATGCAGGTCAGCCAAACCCCCTTGAGCAAAAGCGCGCACCAAGTTTAATGTGGCCGTTGATTGGTGGTAAGCCTCTAACATACGATTGGGGTCGGGAATACGGGCCGCGTTGTCAAAGTTGATGCCGTTGATAATGTCGCCGCGAAAACTGGGCAGAGAAATACCGTCAATGGTTTCCAGGTCAGAGGAGCGGGGTTTGGCAAATTGCCCGGCAAGTCTGCCTACCTTCACAACAGGCAGTCGGCCGGCGTAGGTCAGCACAACGGCCATCTGTAACATGACCTTAAAAGAGTCACGAATATTATTGGCAGAAAAATCAGCAAAGCTCTCCGCGCAATCGCCACCTTGCAGTAAAAACGCTTCACCTTTGGCCACTTGACCCAACTGTTTTCTCAGGTCTCTGGCTTCCGCTGCAAACACCAAAGGAGGCAAGTTCGAGAGTTTTTCCTCAGTCGCTTTCAGCGCCTGCGGATCGGTGTATGTGGGTTGTTGGCCGGCGTTTTTTTCACGCCAGCTGGCTGGATTCCAATTCATGTCAAAGTACAGACTCAATAGATGAAGTAAAGTAGTCGATGTTATTGGCGTTAATACCAGCAACATTAATGCGGCTGGAACCCAACATATAAATGCTGTATTCCTCTTTGAGTGTTTTCACCTGTGCCGGAGAAATGCCCAGATAGGAAAACATGCCGTGCTGTTGCTCAATAAAGGAAAAATCCTGTTCGATGCCGGGGCAGGCGTTCAACCGAGTGCTGAGCAAGCTGCGCAAACTTTTGATGCGTGTGCGCATTTCGTCCAGGTCGCTGTGCCACTGGGAGGTCAGTGCACTGTCATTGAGAATGGTCTCGACAATTAAACTGCCATTTGAAGGCGGCATTGAATAAATGGCCCTAACAATATTGAGCACCTGGCTGAAACCGATGTCGGCCCGTTCGCTGTTTTCGCAGAGAATGCTGAGAGACCCGGTGCGCTCCCGATAGAGTCCGAAGTTCTTTGAGCAAGAACTGGCGACAATAAGTTCAGGCACTAAACTTGCCATCAGGCGGGCACCAAAGGCATCTTCCTCCAAGCCGTCTCCAAAACCTTGATAGGCAAGGTCGATGAACGGAGTGAAACCTTTGTCGAGGGCCAGATCGGCCACAGCTTGCCACTGTTCTTTGTTTAAATCGGCACCGCAGGGGTTGTGGCAGCAGCCGTGCAGTAAAACCACATCGTCTTTGCCCGCCTGTTTGAGTGCCTCACTCATGGCATCAAATCGTACGGAGCGGGTGGTCTCGTCATAATACGGATACACCTCGATATTCAGGCCGGCGTCTTCCAGTAGAGGGCGGTGATTCCCCCAGCTGGGGTCGCTGATCCAGACCGTGGCATCGGGTTTGGCTCTTTTAATGAGTTCTGCCGCAATGCGCAAAGCACCTGTGCCGCCGGTGGTCTGGGAGGTGCGAATTCGGCTGCGGTCCCGATCGGCACCAAATATCAGTGCCTGCACCGCTTCATTGGCTCCTTCCGAACCTGGCATGGGCATATAAGCCTTGCTGGTTTCCCGACCCAGATACTCTTGTTGGGCCTGCTGAACCGACTTTAATACGGGAGTATTGCCATCGCTGTCTTTATAGACGCCGATACCGAGATCAATTTTGTTGGGGTTGTTATCCAGTCGACAGGCGACACTCAGTCCGAGTATGGGGTCGGCGGGCAGGGCGCTCAGTGTTTCAAACATAGTCACTCCATAGCAGGCCTGGGGCTCTTCGAAATATCGAGGCCGGTGGCGGCAAAAGGTTTAATGGGAGGTAATTGTGGCCGCTATTTTGTCTCAGGTGGCGACTAATTGAAAGTGTAGTTTTGGCATCGCACTTATTTGAGAGCGAATAGCCCTGCCGTTGGCGTCACGCCCTTTGAGCGCCCACGTGCCGTTGGCGCCGGCAACTGTGTATAATCCCGAGATCTATTTAGACGGACGTCGTTTTTATTATGCCAACTCAGACTAATTCACCTTATTGGAGCACTTTTGTCTCCGGTTTAGATCCGTATGTGCCCGGTGAGCAGCCCAAGGATCCAGGCCTGACCAAACTCAATACCAATGAGAACCCCTATCCACCTTCGCCAAAGGTGCTGGAGGTCTTACAGCAAGATACTGTCGACTTATTGCGGCTGTATCCAGACCCGGCATCTCTTGGTTTGAAGAGCGCGCTGTCCTCACTGCACGGCGTGAGCGAAGACCAGGTATTTGTGGGCAATGGTTCTGATGAAGTGTTGGCATTGGCCTTTATGGCCTTTTTCAAACAGGACAAACCTCTGCTGTTTCCCGATATTACCTACGGTTTTTATAAAGCTTATTGCAGGCTGTTTGAAATTGACGCGGTAGAAGTGCCGCTGGCGGATGACTTTTCAATAGACTTTGCAGGCTACGAGCAAGCGAACGGTGGCGTGATTTTCCCGAACCCCAACGCGCCCACTAGCTTGTTAAAACCACTGGCGGAGATTGAGGCCCTGTTAAGGAAAAACCGGGAGTCTGTCGTCATTGTAGATGAGGCCTATATCGATTTTGGTGGCGAGAGCGCGATCGCCTTGCTGGATCGATACCCCAATTTGCTGGTTGTGCAAACGCTGTCCAAGTCGCGTTCGCTGGCGGGCATCCGAGTCGGATTTGCCCTGGGCAGTGCGGGGTTAATTGAAGGCATGGAGCGGGTGAAAAATTCCTTCAATTCCTACCCCGTAGATCGCATGGCAGAAGCGGCAGCCATTGCCTCCGTAGAGGACAATGATTATTTCGAAGCCTGCCGAGCTAAGGTGATTGCAACCAGAGAATGGACTGCTGAAAAGCTTCGAGAGCTTGGGTTTGAGGTGCTGCCCTCTATGACCAATTTCCTGTTTGTTAAACCTGCAGGAGTGGATGCTGCAGACATTTTTAAGGGGCTGCGAGAGAGAAAATTTCTCGTTCGCTATTTTCAAAAACCCCGGATAGATGGGTACTTGCGGATCACCATTGGCACCGATGAAGAAATGCAGGCGCTGTTGGAAGCCCTGAATGACCTTAACGCCGGCCGAGGAGCGAGCTCCGTTTGAAAACTATCGATTACAAAACACTAGCGCTTTATGTGGGGCCTGCGCTGGGCTTGGTGCTGGGTGTTGCCCTGTCGTTGAATGGCTGGGACAACAAAGCCTGTATGGCCGCGGGACTGACTCTGCTGTGTGCGGTGTGGTGGATATTCGAACCCATTCCCATTCCTGCCACCTCACTGATTCCACTTGGCGTTTTTCCCCTGGTGGGTATTTTAGATGGCACACAAGTGGCGCTGGCCTATGGCAGCCCCCTGATCATTTTGTTGATGGGGGGGGCAATGCTGTCCAAGGCGATGGAAAAAAGTGGCGCACACCGGCGCGTGGCGCTGGGCATGGTGGGCCTGTTTGGCGGCGGATCGAGCCGGCACTTGGTAATGGGATTTATGGCTGCTTCGGCCCTGTTAAGTATGTGGATCTCTAATACGGCGACTACCTTAATGTTATTGCCTGTTGCCCTTGCCGTTTTACAAAGTACGAATGACAAACAACTTACCACCGTATTGTTATTAGGCATTGCCTACGCAGCTAATGTCGGTGGCATCGGCACACCGATAGGCACACCACCGAATGCCTTATTCTTGTCTACTTATCAAGAAACAACAGGCATCTCGATAGGTTTTCTAGCGTGGATGAAATGGTCTGTGCCTTTGGTATTTATCTTCATCCCATTAATGATGTTGTGGTTGACACGTAATATAAAAACTCAGCACAGCATTACCCTGTCAGAAACGGGCAAGTGGACCACCATAGAAAAACGCGTGATGTGGGTATTTAGCATTACCGCCTTATTGTGGATTACACGACAAGAACCCTTTGGAGGTTGGCGAGAGCTGACAGGGTTTACCACTGCCAATGATGCCAGTGTTGCCATGTTGGCCTGTATTGCTATGTTTGTTATTCCCGATGGCAACAAAGGCAGATTGTTAGATTGGAAAACGGCTAATCAAATTCCGTGGGGAATATTATTATTATTTGCGGGTGGTATTTGTATCGCTAAGGCATTTAGTGTCAGTGGTTTAAGTGACCTTATCGGTCATCAGCTTGCAGCGTTTACCAGCTTGCCGGTTATTTTACTGATTGCTGCAATCGCGATCACTGTTACCTTTTTAACCGAAATAACCAGTAATACTGCGACCACTGCGATGTTAATGCCTATTTTAGCGGCAGCAGCAATCACAGCAGATATCGAACCTGCCTTATTGATGTTACCTGCTGCAATGAGCGCCAGTTGTGCCTTTATGTTGCCAGTAGCTACAGCGCCCAATGCCATTATCTATGGAACAGATAAAGTCGCTATTCAACAAATGGTGAAAAATGGTTTTGGTTTGAATTTACTCGGAACCTTGTTAATCGCGTTGGTTTGTTATTTATT
>CAJWCA010000296.1 GCA_913020395.1 uncultured Cellvibrionales bacterium
GCTCTAGCTCAAACTGGGGATTTATTACAGCGTATGCGAGAATTGGCAGTGCAGTCTGCCAACGCAACAAACTCTGCTTCGGATAGAGCATCGTTACAGTCTGAGGTTAATCAATTAAAATTAGAAGTTGATCGGGTTTCTAGTACCACAGAGTTTAATGGACTAAAATTGCTGGATGGGTCATACACCTCTCAAACTTTTCAAGTCGGGGCAAATGCAAATCAAGTTATCAGTGTTTCTATTTCAGGAGCATCAACAACTGACTTGCAAGATAATCAAGTTAATGGAGCAAATGCAAGTGGAACTGTAGGTACATCAGCTGTTCAAGCGGCTACATCTGGTGGAGCTGTAGGGGTATCCAATGGTGTTGCTGTGCAAACATTGGACGGCAAGTTATACGGCCTGGATGCAAGCAGTGGTGAGCGTCTTTGGAAGTATGATAACGCCGTACCCGTGCTGACCTTGAGAGGAACAGGAACACCTGTCATTACTGATACCACGGTATTTGCGGGTTTTGCGACGGGTAAATTGGTGGCACTTGAGGCCCGCACGGGTTTGTTGAGTTGGGAGCAGCGAGTGGCTCAACCAAAAGGTCGAACGGAATTAGATCGTGTTGTCGATTTAGATGGTGCACCTTTATTGGTGGGGGACATCCTCTATGTCTCGAGCTATCAGGG
The DNA here is from genome assembly GCA_913020395.1 of uncultured Cellvibrionales bacterium. Taxonomy (GTDB): domain Bacteria; phylum Pseudomonadota; class Gammaproteobacteria; order Pseudomonadales; family Cellvibrionaceae; genus CAJWCA01. The sequence continues at coordinate 678 of CAJWCA010000296.1, forward strand.
GCGCATTATGGCCATTAACCGGGCTACAGGTCGTGTGTTCTGGGCTAAAGATGTCTCTACCTTTCAGAGTCCTGCGCACGGTGGCGGAAAGATATTTCTCAGCACGGATAACGATATTCTTCAGGCATACAGCGCTGGTAATGGAGAGCTATTCTGGGAGAACTCTCAAATGTTGAGGCGTGAACTCAATTCACCTCAGGCTTTTGGCAATTATGTTGCCGTGGCTGATTTTGAAGGTTACATACATGTAATGAATGCCGAGGACGGTCAGTTTATCGCACGCAGCAAGGTGGATGGCGACGGTATTCGTTCACCGATGGTGAGCGCGGGAGATACTCTCTATGTGCTCGGCGACAGTGGTGACCTGTTTGCATTGCAGATTCAATAGCATCAAACCCTCAAGACGCGTATAATCCCGCACCGCCTTTGCTCCACCGAGCAAAGGCGTCAATTTTTGCGTACACTTAGACTATTGTTGATGCCAAAAAGTGGCATCACAAACAAATCCATCAACCCTGAAATGATCCACAGCTGAATATGATTCCTGTTATTGCCCTGGTAGGCCGCCCAAATGTGGGTAAATCCACACTGTTCAACCGACTCACGCGGAGCCGGGATGCACTCGTGGCCAACTATGCCGGTTTGACCCGGGACCGAAAATACGGCGAAGCCGAGATGATGGATCGGAAATTCATTGTGATCGATACCGGTGGTATCAGTGGCGACGAAGAGGGTATCGACGAGATGATGGCAGATCAAAGCCGTCAGGCCATTGATGAAGCCGATGCCGTACTGTTTATGGTGGATTGCCGTGATGGTTTAACGGCTGCAGACGAAATGATCGCGCGGCATTTGCGGGTTCATGGGAAAAAGACATTTTTAGTGGCTAACAAGATTGACGGTTTTGACCCCGATGTTGCGCTCGCACCATTTTACGAAATTGGTCTGGCAGAGGTGTTTGCGACCACTGCGGCCCAGGGGCGCGGCGTCAAAAGCTTGATGGAAACCGTATTGGGTAACTTTCCGGAACCTGAACACGCGGTTAAACAGGAAGCTACCGGGGTAAAAATGGCGATCGTTGGCCGGCCGAATGTGGGCAAGTCAACGCTGGTTAATCGACTGTTGGGTGAAGATCGGGTGGTGGTCTATGACCAACCCGGCACAACCAGAGATAGCGTTTATATCAATTACGAACGATTTGATAAACCCTATACCATTATTGATACCGCCGGCGTCAGGCGTCGCAAGAACGTCAAGCTCACCGTGGAGAAGTTCTCCATTGTAAAAACACTGAAAGCGATCGATGATGCCAATGTGGTTATTTTGGTGATGGACGCGAGTGAAGGTATTGTTGATCAAGACCTGCATTTAATGGGCAATGCCATTGAGGCTGGACGCGCATTGGTGATTGCGCTGAATAAATGGGATGGTCTGGATGAAAGTCACAAGCAGTATGTAAAAAATGAATTGCACCGCCGTCTGCGCTTTGTAGACTTTGCCGACATACACTTTATTTCTGCTCTGCACGGCACAGGTGTCGGAAATCTGTATAAAAGTGTTGAAAAAGCCTACCACTCTGCCACAGACAAACTGTCTACCAATCATTTAACACGTGTATTGGAGAGTGCGGTCAGCGATCATCAGCCCCCCATGATCAATGGGCATCGAATCAAACTTCGTTACGCTCATGCAGGAGGCATGAATCCTCCTATTGTTGTCATTCATGGCAACCAGACATCCTCTGTTCCGGCCCATTATGTTCGTTATTTGCAGAAAACTTTCCGAAAGGCGCTGGATCTGCACGGCACTCCGATTCGGATTGAGTTCAAAAGTACCGAGAACCCTTATGCCAACCGGAAAAACAAATTGGGTGGGGAGCAGCTTTCTAAAAAGAATCGTCTGCAGAAGCAAGCGCGCAAGAAGAAATAGTCAAACAGTGCGCTGCTTTAGTGCACATTTCCCGCTGGCAGTAGTGAGCTGTTCATCTGCTGCCAGGTTTCAAGAACATGTTGGATATCAACCGCACTGACCGGTTTCACAAGAAAGTCGTTCATGCCTGCAAGTCTGCAATCCCGTCTTACACTCGAATCACTATTGGCAGTTACCGCGATAATAGGTGTAGTAATGTTGCGCCTTCGAATTTCTTCGGTCACCTGAATCCCATCCATATCAGGCATTTGCACGTCCATAAGAATCAGTGCATAACTGCGTTTTTCAACGGCTGCTAAGGCCTCCAGGCCCGAGTGGGCGATATCGACAGGGTGGTTCATTTTCATGACCATTCTTTCAAGCACCTTGGCGTTTACAAGATTGTCTTCAACAATCAGAATGGCGCCGCGATAGTCCGCAGGGGGTAGTGTGATTGCCTGTTTGATCTGTTTTTTGAGTGGTACATGTAAATTAATTTCAGTGCCGTGGCCGGCCGAGGAATCAATCGAAATCGTTGTGTCGAGAATATCTCCCAGTCGATGGCAGAGAGTGAGCCCTAAACCGAGCCCTTCAGACTGGCGAGTCAAACCTCTACTGACCTGAACAAAACCTTTAAACACTACTTTTTGCTGCTCTTCACTCATGCCGCAACCTTCATCCATGATCAAGATGTCCAGGCACTGAGTTTCTTCGTTCCACTCAACATCAAAAACGATTTCACCTGAATCTGTGAACTTGCAAGCATTGTCCAGAAGGGTTCGAATCAGGTGACTAATAAGGTAGGCGTCTCCTAAAAAAGCTCTGGGCAGGAAGGGAGATCGCTTGTGCACCAGCTCTACATTTTTGTCGGAAATTTGTTTGTTCACTCGACGGCAAAGCTTGTCTAACATCGGTGCAATTTCGAAAGGAAATGGCTGAGATTCAAGGGTGTTGTTATCGGTTTCTGTCATCAAAACCAGATTGTCGATCTGAGTGCGCAATCGCAGGGTGCTGTAGTTGATGTCCTGAAGAATATCCTCTTTTTCCCGGGCGGAATTTGCGTGGTCCCACTGGCGAAAAGCGGCCGTGATGGAATGTAGTGGGGTTCGAAGTTCATGACTCACCATACGTAGAAAATTATTTTTGCTTTCATTTTCTTTCTGGGTAATGGCGAGTGCTTCCAATAAAGTATTGTTAGCTTTGCTGAGAACATCCTTGGCCCTGTTTTCTGAGCGGTAACGGGCGCTCTCTGTGGCGAGCAGTTTCTCCAGGGCATGCTCTTTTTCAGACCGCAATAAGTTGATGCGATCAGCCAGTGCGAGCGACAAGAGCAGAATGTCCAGGGTTTGAGCAATTAAAGTTGCCAGGATCGTGTTGTGTATTAATGGAGCCATGCCAATGGTGGTGGCGATGGACAGAGAGATGCCGACAAACAGAACGCCAAAGGCCGCAACAAAATAACGGGCGGGTTTGTAGCCCTCGCGCCATCGGATAATGCCACACGTTAGCCCTAAAACGATCCAGGTGATTGAACTGATCGCATGTACTTGCTGGTAGAGTCCGGGGGGGAAAAAATAACTGCCCGGAAAACACATAAAAAATGCGAATGCTGCAAAAAAATAGGCCGCTGCCGCCAAGCGTTTATGGGTTTTAACTAGCTCCAAAAAATGAATGATGTAGAGCAGATTAAATCCGATGAACAAATAAAAGGGCGGGCTAAGAATATAAAATGAGTGCCAATTAAACAAACTGGTTAGAACATTTGTCGCACCGGCCCAAGCGACGATGGTGGCGGCCAGATAAGCTGAGTAGTAGAGATAACTGCGGTCTCGCATCGAGATGCCGATGAACAAATTGTAGATGGTCAGGACCAGCATGGCACCGAGGCACCCTACGATCCACGAGCCTACAGTGCGAACGGCTGTGCGATAGTCACTCTTGGGTGTCAGTTCCAGGCTCGGCATGCCCGAATAAAACCGACTTTCCATGTAGATCAGTAGCGTTGCTTTCTCTCCCGGCTTCAGGGGAAGGTTAATGCCGTAGTGAAGATAATATGTCAGCGGGTGCAGAAACCCGCTCACGCTATGATGGGTGCCTTCTGTGGTGTAGAGGTATGTCTCCACCGTATCGACAACCGCGTTTGTGGTGTCGAAAACCCAAGTATCATGGGGACCGGTATTATTCAGTTCCAAATAGATCCAATAGGCGCCGCCGTTGATCCGGTCTATCGTTGCGGCAGGTTTCAGGTTTTTGACAAAAAGGGCCGGATTCTCGGGGGCTCGATCAAGTTTGATGGGGGCGTGAAAGATCCGTTGTGCTTGATCGGGGAGGTTTTCAGGCAGAAATTCCAGGGCTTGCTCATTCAGATTCGCGCCGATAGCGGGCGAGGCCAGTATCAGAAGATACAAAGGCAGCAATATCCCAGTCAGTGCATGGCGAAGGGGCGAAAAACTCAAGGCTCAATCCTGTCGTTGTCTTTTATAGTAAGCCGGTATCTCTAGTTAACCCGTACTCCAAGCGGTCACATTTTTTATAATCCGCTGTGTGACACTTTAATAAGAAATGGAGGGGAGTACAATTTATTCCGGTCGAAAATAGGATAGAACGAATCTGGAGTAAGACTTGCTCCCGACCCCGTGTCTGTAAAGGGAGGAGCAAGGCAACATGAACGGGTTTCAGTGGTTTTTTAATGCCTTAGCATGGAACGCAATATGGTCTTCTATAAAGGAGGCCATGAAAAAATAGCTGTGATCGTATCCGTCTTGCATACGCAGTTGTATCGGGTAGTCTGCGGCTTCACTGGCCTCAAGCAAAAGCGCCGGTTTCAACTCCGTTTCCAGGAAGTTATCTGCCGTACCCTGGTCGATCAAGATGGGAATCTGTCGCTCACTCTGACCGATTAGGGCCGTTGTGTCGTACTCTTGCCATTGGCCGGTATCTTCGCCCAGATAGTTTCCAAGTGCTTTCTGGCCCCAGGGGCAACGCATCGGTGCGCAAATAGGCGCAAACGCCGAGACAGATTGGTATTTGTCCGAATTCTTCAGGGCAATGGTCAGGGCCCCGTGGCCGCCCATTGAATGCCCGAAAATACTGGACTTGTCACCCTCAATTGGAAAGTGCTCTGTGACTAACGCGGGTAGTTCCTGGGTGATGTAGTC
>CAJWCA010000297.1 GCA_913020395.1 uncultured Cellvibrionales bacterium
CTGAGCCTGACGTTTTACCTCTATATCGCACTGGCTGGCGCCAAAAAGAAGGCAGTTCAAGCGGGAGAGGTGGATGAGGCTCGCAGGGCACTACACGATGATGCATGGCCTGACGGCGTGCAACAAATTAACAATAGTATCCGGAATCAATTTGAGGTGCCGGTGCTCTTTTATGTGTTGACGTTTATGCTCTGGTCCCTTGATGGAATCAACTGGCTCGTCCACGCAATGGCTTGGTTGTTTGTAGCAAGTCGACTCGTGCACGCATTTATTCACACGGGCACGAACGTCGTACCCCTCAGGCGATCTGCATTTTCAGTGGGGTGTGTGATATTGATGCTGATGATGTTAGTTGCGGTTTACAATATTGTATCCGTCTAGCTAGGGGTACAGTATTATTGCTTGTATTGATCAAACCCACGCCACGCTATCGCAATGGGTCACCTATAGGTCTAAAGAGTCCAATCTTATGCAAAATTTACAAAATGATGAGGCCGCTACAGCCAGAAAGAAACGGATCGGTGCAGGCATTGCTATTGGTGTGGGCGTTGGTTTGGCGCTGGGTAATGCTATGAATAACCTGGGCGCTGGTCTGGCGATCGGGATTGCTATTGGCATCGCCGTGGGAAGCCGCAAAGAAACGTCGAAAGACGATAAGGACTCGTCTTTCTAGTTGGATAATCGCTCTACAGGATCAGTAGGCTGCTTACAACATAGGCAATAAACGTTAGACCGCCACCAAAAAGAGCGTAGGGCAGCTGCGTTTTTACGTGATCCAATATATCGCACCCGGCCGCGATAGACGACACGGCGGTGGTGTCTGAGATTGGAGAGCAGTGATCCCCAAATATACCGCCGCCTAAAATGGCAGATAATACAAAAGCGGGGGGCAATGCCATTAATTCTATAATCGGCACACCGATGGGGATCAGGATGGCGAAGGTGCCCCAGGACGTTCCGGTACTGAATGACATCAAGGCACCACAGAGAAATAACATAGGCACAATTAGCCAGGCAGGCAAGCTGTCGGTGGCGATTCCCGCTATGAAAATGCCGGTGCCAAGCTCCTTAAGGCTGTTCCCCAATGCGATAGACAAAAGTACGATGCACACCAATGGCAGTAGCTCTGACATGCCAGTGAAACTCACCTTTACTAAAGAGCCATGTGTATGCCTTTGCTGGCCGATTAACATTAAATAGATAACAGTAATCGCCGTCACCGTGGCGTATAGAATTGAAAGGGAGCCATTGCCTTTTGTCAGTTCTCCGCCTCCCGTAACATACATAAAACCGAAGATGCCGGCGGTCAGAACCGTTAGGGGCACGATCATATAACGTGCTCGTGTGGCTGAGTGTGTCTCCTGTGGGGTGTGCTTCTGTTTGGCCGCTGCCTCAAAGTGGGCGAGGGGCCCATGCAGTCGATCCGTGACAATAGTATATAAAACCAGGGCCAATGCGATCCAGGCGTAGAAATTGTAGGGGATTGAGCCGATAACGATGGCGAGAGGGTTCTCGAAATCATAGGCACTGAGCAAACCCAGAACAAAAGCACCCCAGGCATTAAACATAAGCAGGATACACACCGGGGCAGAGGTGCTGTCTATTATGTAGGCTAGGCGTTCCCGGCTCATTGCAAAACGATCAAAAAGTCCTCGAGACAAGATGCCTGCAGTGAGAATGCTCAGATTACTCTCGATGAACAATACTATGCCAACACCAAATGACAGTAATCCAGCCTGCCGTTTATTGTTGGTCATTCCTTTTGAGATGAGTAAATCGACAAAAGCAGCAACACCCCCGGAGTATCTAAGTAAAGCTAGCAATGCGCCGATCAATAAGCTGAAAGTCAGGACCTGTGTATTGCCTTCGCTTGCGAATACTGCGGTAATGCGATCGACGGAGAGGAACACCGCCATCGGAGTAAACGGTGCTGAACCTTGAAGGCTGAGCAGTAGCTCGGAGCTTAAAATAGCGAGAAACAGGGCCAGTATGACTTCCCTGCGCCATAGAACCACGGCCACTGCAACAAAGGGGGGAATGATCGAAAGCCAGGTCATGATGTGTGTCCATTTTGTTCATCGAGTGGGAGGGCAGTCTTCAAGCCTATTACGCAGTGTAACGTCCTGCTATGTCTGGCTTCAAGTTAAGTCCCTGGAGTCGCGTTGATTGATATTTTGGCTACTATATAGCCATAGTGCTGGTGATGTGTTATTTTCCGCGTCCTTTTTTTGAGTGGTACCGCTCTTCTTTTCAATCTTACCCATAGACTCTCTGGTGGTGTTTCATGTATGCAGGGTTTGACTACGGCACGTCGAATTGTGCCATAGGTGTTCTTAACGCGGCAGAGTCCGAACAGACGGTCCAGCTCTTGCCAATTGGGCGAGCAGGCGCCTACATCCCTTCGACGCTATACGCTCTTGAGCGCGAGTTAATTAGTGAATTTGTTGCGCACAATATTTCAGACACTAAGGTTCAGGAAGGTTATCTACGTTTGAGAAAGAATGCCTTGGCGCAGGCCAGATCCGTTCGCCGAGAGCATGATATTCTTGACACTGAGCAAAGTTTGTTTTTTGGTCAGGACGCCTATGATCAATATCTAACAATGCCTGAAGAGGGTTACTTCGTGAAATCGCCGAAGTCATTTCTGGGGGCCAGCGGATTGCGGCCGGAATTTGTGCAGTTTTTTGAAGATCTTGTTACCGCAATGATGCAAAACGTAAAACGTCGGGCGGAGTTGAGTGTAAACAAAGTCATTGATCATACCGTAATCGGCCGGCCCGTTAACTTCCAGGGAATAAATGCAGAAGAAAGCAATCGGCAGGCGATTGAAATATTAACAACTTCAGCCAGGCGAGCGGGTTTTAAGTCTGTAGAGTTCTTGTTTGAGCCACTGGCTGCCGGTTTGGATTTTGAAACCAAACTTCACCAAGACAAGACCGTGTTAGTGGTTGATGTTGGTGGCGGTACGAGCGATTGTGCGATGGTAAAAATGGGGCCCAGTCACCGTCACAAGGTTGAACGTGCAAATGACTTTCTTGCACATACCGGAGAGCGTGTCGGTGGTAATGACCTGGACATACAGTTGGCGGGGAAGATTATGATGCCCCTGTTCGGGCTACATTCCCTTTTAAAAAATGGTCAGCCGATGCCGTCCTATTTATTTTGGGATGCGGTAAGTACTAACGACGTGGGGGCCCAGGCAAAATTTAACAGCTTGCAAACGGGGCTGAGCCTAGACCGGCTCTTGTTAGATACCACAGAGCCTCAACTACTCAGACGTCTGATTCAATTGAGGCACGATAAGCAACATTATCATGTGGTGCGCAGTGCTGAGGAAGGAAAAATTGCGCTCTCTAATAGTAACAAGGTTACTGTGCCGTTGAGCTATATTGAAGAGGGCTTAAGCTGTGTGGTTGATGAAGGGCAGTTTGTTGAAGCGATAGAGAGGCCTTTGTCGCGAGTGATGGCCCTAATGAAAGAGGCGATTAGGCAGGCGGGGTGTCAACCAGATTTGATTTATGTGACAGGGGGCACGGCCAAATCCCCCGCAATTCGGCAAGCTATTACTAAAGAACTCGGTGCCATTGACGTAGTAGATGGTGATCATTTTGGCAGTGTAGCTGCCGGGTTAACTGTCTGGGCTCAACGCCTGTACCGATGACTGCGATTATTGGCGGCACTTGATAGAAACGATTTGATCTAAGGGAAGCCAGCTTTACAAGATTATATTTGGCACTACACTCACTAGAGACGAAATCAAACGTTTTTAGTGTTTGTGGCATGAAATGTGATTGTTATTGGGTAAATTGCTAATAATTTGACACGTTTTGCCGATAACATTACAAATGGCCGTTTTGGTTTGTTGTCGGTTTGGCTGTTAAGACGTAATAGAGAGGGTGCTGATGAACCTGGCACAGCTAATCAGCTATTTAAAAGATCAATCTTCCCATAGTTTTTGCCTCTATGGTCCCTATGGTTTTGTCCACGCAACACCCAATACGAAAGAGAGTGAGCGCCCGACTTATACTCTTGATGTCAGTTATTTAAGAAATGACTGCCCAGCGCAAACCTACCACAAAGACGGATTTCGACTGTCAACAATTTGCTGCATTTGTGCTTGTATTTTGTATGGAGAAAGTGCTCTGGATGAAACTATGATTTCTCGCATCAATGCGGGAAAACTTTAATGTTAATAGAGACACCGTTTTGAGCCAACAGGCGCTAGTGAGCGGATCATTGCCTTAACGAGGCCGACCTCCATCCAGATTTTCTTTAGCCCAGTCGCATGCTTGCATTCGATTGCTGACTCCGATCTTTCTGAAGATATTGTAAATATGACTTTTTATTGTATGTTCACTAATGTTAAGGCTGCTCGCAATTTTACTGTTTGATTCCGACTGCGTTAACTTGCTTAATACCTGTAATTCACGTTGTGAGAGGCATTGGTTCTTGTCTCTAATAATGGGCGGGCGACGGTTTGCCTCGATAAGGCGCTCCATCAGGTGGTTGGAGAACCACAGCTTGTGAGCAAGTAATGCTTCGAGTCCATCGATATACTCCCTGCGCTGACAGCCTTTGTAAAATACCCCCTTTACATGGGGCCATTCGACTAAACTTTCCAGTTTAGAGTTCTCCCTAATGTTAAGCAGGGCGAGGCGAGGATGCAGTCCGTGCCGATGAAGTCTGCTTAGTAGTTGGGTTGCACTAGCGTGAGTGTGCATTGCGCAGTCAATCAATATCAATTGATCGACGCAAGGTTTCTCTCCTTTATCTAAATAGGAGTTTGTGACGGTGCAAGGCGCAAGAAAATGTTTTATCAATATCGTTTCTAGCTCTTTTGAATGGTTTTTGTTGTCCGAGATAACCACGACTTCCATGTGAGTGCTCGCTGTTTTTTTCGGTGATATCATATCTTTTAAGTTTGTTGTTGGTGTCTGAGATTATCCTCTTTTCTACTGCGCTTCAACCAAAGATAGGTGAAGTTTTTAGCTGAAAATCAGGTTGAATTTTCAGTTTCAAAGGATGTTAGCCCGTGGGCTTGAAACTTTGTTATGAATCGCGACAGGCTTCGTTTTTACGGTATCTTTCAAACTATATCCTGATTTTTTTGGATCTCCTCCATGCTAGGATGCACCCCACAAAATTTGGGATCGGCGATCCGGATTTCAAATTTTACTTGGAGTTTTAAATTGACGATCTGTCGTCGATTGTTGGTAATACAAGGAGTGTATTATGATTAGGTGGTTTGTTTTTATGTGGCTGGTTTTGACTTCAGTGAATGCATTGACCAATCGGTGAAAGCGCCTGATGATTCATCATTTAGTGAAAGTTGTTTTTTCTACAAAGGCCGGAATATTCTTTATGGAGACTGTATTTCAGGATCTGCTTCTCTCTATTTATCCGCCTGCGTGTCCACGTTTCCAATGGGGATTAAACACTCGTTTAGTGCAGGTGATGAGACACTTCTTGGGCCCTGTCACATCGCTCTGGGTTTGGTGGCCCGTCTGCTAAGTGAAGCACTTCCTGTCAGTCATAGAATATTGTCGCTATCCGGAAAATATTGCAGTCATAGTACGGTGAATGCACTGCTACGACCTTCTTTGAAAAACGTGCGCGCTAAAGACCTCGCCTGTGCATCCGATCGG
>CAJWCA010000298.1 GCA_913020395.1 uncultured Cellvibrionales bacterium
CTGGAGTTCAGACGTGTGCTCTTCCGATCTTCCTGAATCTGCTCACGGATCGTGTCCATGCCATTGATGGTGTTTTGCACCACTTTTGAACCGTTGTTGGCAATGGATACCGAGCGTTCCGCAACGCCTGCTGACTCCGAGGCGTTAGCAGATACCTGGTCAATCGTAACGGCCATTTCGTTAACCGCCGCTGATGCCCCGGCAATTTCCTGGGCCTGGTGGTCCGAAGCTTCAGCCAGGTGCAAGGCGGTTTGCTGGGTTTCCTGCGCGGCTGCCGATACGTTTACCGACGTGTCATTAATGCGCGAAACAAGAACTCGCAGTTGGTCAATGGTGAAGTTAATGGAGTCGGCAATGGCACCGGTAAAATCTTCCGTTACGGTCGCGGTACTGGTGAGGTCACCGTCAGCGAGATCGGCCAGCTCATCCAGCAAACGCAAAATTGCCGTTTGGTTACGCTCATTGGTTTCAGCCGTTTCCTGCAAGCGTGTTCGTGTGCCCGATAACAATTGTGCGGCAATTGCCAAGATACAAAGCACCGCAAGCACACCCAGAATGGCAATGATCAGGTTGCTGGGCTGGCGCTGTGTCGATAAGTTCGCAATACGATCAGACAACTGCCCAATTGACTCCTGCAATAAAGGAGTATCGTCCAACAGGGCATTGGCCGACTGACGGGCTTTTAACAATGCGGGAGAGGCCTCAAAGATATCCTTTACAGACACACTCACAAACTGGAATAACTTGCTGACTTCATTCAGACTCTCGATCGCCTCACGGTCGGTCACCCGGGAAATACCCAGCGTTCTGTCGCCGTTTTTCATGCCGGCCAATACTTTTCCGAAGACATTGGCGTCGAGGTTAAACTGATCAGCTGCCGTGTCTGCATCGCCGCCACCGCGCAACATTTTGTCAACATTTCGACCGATACGTTCCACTAACCACGATTGTTTCTGGGCCACAGACACCTGGTCTGCGGGAGCGTTTTTGTCCAGTAGAATTTCTACAATCGTACTGTGTTCTGCCTGCAATTCGGGCAGTGACTCGTTCAGGGTATTAGCCACATCATTGAGGAAGATAATCGTTTCCTCGTTGGTAATAATCGTGTCTGTACTGTTTTTTACGCGGGTCCAAATGCCATCGTATCCGCCAAAATCTTCGGCCAACACTTTTCGTGTCTGCGCGTCGCCATTGCGCAGGCGATTCCAGGTATCGTCCATCGAGCTTACGACCGTTTGCAACTCGCCAAAGGCCGCTTTACTGCCCGAGGTTGATTCCCGGGACAGGGAGCTTACCCGATACGACAGTGCCCTGAGGTCACCACTGAGCTGAAGGTAACTCTGGTCCCTGGCGGCATCGCGCTGAACCATGAATATACTCACCGCCATGGCAATCAATAATACGAAGAGCGCCACGGCAAGGGTTGCCATTGTGGGATTTGCCCTGAGTGTAGCAACCCGGTTACGGGATTCGTTTTTCATGCTAAGTGCTCCTAGGTAACACTGCTTGTTTATATTCTGTAAAAAGTGCCTGCAAACTCACGTTGCTAAGCCATTGCCGCATCTGCAAAACGGGGATCCAACGCCAGGGTGGCCGGATTAAACACCGACCACTGAAACGGCCCGGACGGGTAACTACCATCGACAAATGGCATTATGGATTCGGGAAGGTTGCCAACGTTTTGCTGAAAGGTGTCTACGGGAAAGTGCTGCATGCCAAATACTTGATCTACCATCAAGCCACTGTAAAGGCCTGCTGTTTCAAGCACTAAGACTCTACGTAGTTTTCTCTGCCCACTGAGCTGGTCTCCGAAGAAGTCGGCCATATCAAACAAGGGCAACAAACGCCCCCGTACATTGGCGACACCTTTTACCCAACTCCGCACATTGGGTAGATGGGTATAACCGGGCACTTCAAGCATTTCAGAGACCTCACCCATGGGTGCCACAAAACGCTTGCCCAAAAGAGAAAATCCTACGCCACTCCAATGAGGTTTGATATCCAGCTGGGCAGGCAGGCCTTTGGCCGAACGCCGGGTGCGATTGGCCAAGTCCAATAGTGCACGAAAAGCCGCTTGCTGCTCCGGCATACGAATCTTCCCTATACTCTTAGGCTCTGTGACACACTGAGCCGGTTAAAATCGTTTCCCACTCAATCAGGCGAGTGAATTCGCTATTACATCCAATAATACCGACTCTTCGATAGGCTTAGTTAAATAAGCTTTTGCGCCCTGACGCATGCCCCAGACGCGATCCGTCTCCTGATCTTTGGTGGTGACGATGATCACGGGAATATGGTTGGTTTCGGATGCTTTTGTTAACTGACGAGTCGCCTGAAAACCATTGAGGCCAGGCATAACAATATCCATCAGCACCACATCGGGTTTTTCTTTTTTTGCGACATCCACGCCGTCTTCACCGCTTTCAGCAGTGATCACGGTGTGACCGTTTTTTTCCAACATACCTGCAAGTTTGTAGGTTTCGGTCGGAGAATCATCGACGATTAATACTCTGGCCATGCATTCCTCTGATTTTTATATTATTCATTATGGTTTTCAAACACTTGCGACGAACCGTGAGCGCAGGATTAACTCGCAGTCACGTGCTCTTCAATCGCACCGAGTAGTTCGCTTTTGCTAAAAGGCTTGGTCAAATACTCATCCGACCCAACAATCCGGCCTTTCGCCTTGTCAAATAACCCGTCTTTACTGGATAACATAATCACGGGCGTGTCTTTAAACTCGCTGTTGTTTTTGATCAGTGCACAGGTTTGATAACCATCGAGACGAGGCATCATGATATCGACAAAGATTATGTCAGGGCGAGAATCTGCAATTTTGGCCAGCGCATCAAAACCGTCTGTGGCCGTTACTACGGTACAACCGACTTTTTTCAATAAGGTCTCGGCAGTCCGACGAATGGTTTTGCTATCGTCGATCACCATCACCTTAAGGCTTTCCATGTTTACGTCCATACTCTATTAACCTTATCGCGTTATTTTGATCGCGCTATTTCGATAACATCTGTGCAGCATATCAATGAGCTTAAAAACGGTGACAGCAGGGCTTCCTGCGCCTGAAACTCACGTGTTCTGTTTTTAACACAGATTCTGGGGTTTATCTATAAGCGCCTGAATAAATTGAATATTCATGTAAATTTCTGCGACACAATCTGCAAAAAATTCCGGTTGCTTTAGCCGCTCTGAACACTTAACGTTATATCCCGCGAACATCTTTCATTATACGCCTTTGAGATTAGGTCATTTGGCGCATATTTACCCAGCCGAATTACAGGTTTTTCTATGAGTATTTCTCTTGGTGTGGTCATGGACCCCATCGCGTCGATCAAGCCCTACAAAGACACCACGCTGGCACTCTTGCTAGCCGCTCAAGCGCGCGGCTGGGATTTGTATTATATGGAACAGCCAGACCTCTACTTGGAGCAGGGTGTCGCACTCGCCCGAACACGCGCCCTGAGTGTATCGGACGACAACGAATCCTGGTTCGAACTGGGTGAGGAACAAAACCGGCCATTGGGAGAGCTCGATGTCATTCTGATGCGCAAAGACCCACCTTTTGACAGCGAGTATATCTATAGCACCTATATTCTCGAAGCCGCCCAGGACCAGGGTGCCTTGGTGGTCAACAACCCTCGCAGCCTGCGAGACTGCAATGAGAAGATCTTTGCAACGCGCTTTCCCGAGTGCTGTCCACCCGTTCTGGTCAGCCGCAGCGAAAAGCAATTGCGCGCCTTCCATAAGCAGCATGGCGATGTCATTTTCAAACCCCTGGAGGGTATGGGTGGCAGCGGTATTTTCCGTTGCAGCCCTGAAGACCCGAATGTCGGTGTTATTCTTGAAGTGCTCACCAATATGGAGCAAAACTTCATCATGGCACAACGTTTTATCCCCGAGATCAAACAGGGCGATAAGCGAATCTTGGTCATTGACGGCGAGGCCGTACCCTATAGTTTGGCGCGCATCCCTGCAGAGGGGGAAACCCGAGGCAACTTGGCCGCAGGAGGCAGAGGCGTAGCACAGCCTCTCACCGAGCGAGACCACTGGATTGTGGCCCAGGTTGCACCCACACTGAAAGAGAAGGGTTTGTTTTTTGTTGGCCTGGACGTCATTGGAGACTATCTGACTGAAATTAACGTCACCAGCCCCACTTGCGCCAGAGAAATCGACAAGACCTATGGCACCAATATTGGCGAACAGCTCATGGCAGCAATCGAGAAACACCTAAAGTGACGGCCGTTATGCCAGGCTATCCACCTTCAAGCCAGGGATTGGCAGCATCCTCAGTGGATACTGCAGATCGCTTGAGTTTTACGGTGTTTTTGGCCCTGGCATTTCATGCATTGATCATATTTGGCATCAGTTTCAGCTTGGACAAAGGCGGCAGTCAAAGCCCAACCCTGGAAATCACCCTGGCAACCCACAAAGCTAAGCTCGCGCCAGAGAAAGCCGACTATCTGGCCCAATTTAATCAGGAAGCCAGCGGTACTGAAGACGTTTCTCGACAGCTGACTACCGATCAAAGCGCTGAATTCTCGGACACAGTGATTCGCGATATCAATCCCAGCCCACAGACAAAGGCTGTGACACCGAGCGAGCAGCGAGACTTGCAAACGATCACAACCCGCGGCGACAGCCAGCAAAAGACGCGTTTGCAAATAGACCCGAACCCGAGCGAAGAGCTGGAATTACAAGAGGGGAAGCTGGAAGAATTGCCACTGTTGAGCGCTGAAATAGCTAGCCTCAGAGCAAAGCTGGACCACCAGCGACAAGAATACGCCAAACGGCCTCGAATCCGGCGATTGACATCGGTGGCTACCAAGACCTCGCTCGAAGCCGAATATCTGCATCGCTGGAGTAGTAAAGTAGAGTTCATTGGCAATAGAAACTACCCGGAAGAGGCTCTGAAAGATCGCATTTATGGCACACTCAGGCTGGCCGCGGTCATTAAAGCGAACGGCACCATCGACCACGTGGAAATCCTGCAGTCCTCGGGGCACCGCATGTTGGACGAGGCGGCCCTGCAAATTGTGCACCTGGCCTCTCCTTTTATGGCCTTCCCGGCCGACATCCGCAAAGAGTATGACCAGCTGGAAATTATCCGCACTTGGCACTTTGAAATCACAGGCCTTTCTACCTCTGGTTAATTTCAGCTACTATTAAGGTATGAGCCCTTCAAATCATCATTTCGAGCACAGTGACCTTACCCAGAGCAATCTGAGTAATCACTTTCTTATTGCCATGCCAGGGCTCGATGACACCAATTTTGCCCACACCGTGACGCTCATCTGTGAGCACAACGAAGAGGGGGCTATGGGTATCGTAATTAATAACCAACTCAACCTTAATATGGCTGAGATCTTCGAACAAATGGAGATACCCGCGTCAGAGCAGGCAAAAAGCCGAGGCGTATTAGCCGGCGGCCCTGTGCAACTGGAACGCGGCTTTGTATTACATCGCACGGGCAAAGTATGGAACTCGACGTTGACCATTTCGAAAGATATTAGCCTTACCGTCTCTAAAGACATTATCGCCGCCATCGCCCGTGACCAAGCGCCCCCGGAAGCCGTTGTGGCTCTGGGGTATGCGGGCTGGGGAGCGGGTCAGCTAGAGGAG
>CAJWCA010000299.1 GCA_913020395.1 uncultured Cellvibrionales bacterium
CAATTAGAATTGAGTTGGTTGCTAAGTCCACGGGTAAGACCCCGGTCACCGTTAGTAAAAAATTCGGGTGGCTGGTTCAAGAGAGTTAATAGAGTATGTGGGGTAAAAAGAAAGAAATGGCCTTTTCAAATAACCATACCTTGATTTCCAGAGGTACAGAGATAGTTGGTGACCTTTTGTTCACCGGAGAGCTGCAAATAGAAGGTAAGGTTCGCGGCAATATTATTGCTGAGCAGGGAACCGATGCCAAAGTGGTGGTCGCCCATAAAGGGCAGGTGGAAGGTGAAATTAGGGTGCCTGTCATTGTTGTGGACGGCAGTGTCATTGGCGACATTCACTCCGGAAAACATGTCGAACTTGCGGCAAAGGCCGTGGTCCAGGGCAATGTTCATTACCATATGATAGAAATGGTGAAGGGTTCACAGGTCAATGGAAGCTTGTTTTACAGTGGCGGAAAGTCGGCGGGTAAGGGTGCCGCAGCAAGTGATGCAGCGCCAATAAAGCCATCGCTGGCGAGTGGGGCTTAGCTCCGCCATCCTTAATACTTGACTAATTTACTAGGGTAAAGGGATAATGGCGCCTCAGGGGCTGGGTTCAGCCTGTCGATAAAGTTGCCAGGCGCGCATTGCCCGCCAGAGATACGATGTAGATTGACTCATGAGTACAGCTGAAACGTTTACCCCACAATCGGTCCAGGTGACCGCGAGTGCCATCGCCAAAGTAAAAAGCCTCATCGAAGAAGAGGGTAATGATGACCTTAAGTTGAGGGTTTTTGTGACCGGAGGCGGGTGCTCGGGTTTTCAATACGGATTCACCTTTGACGAGCTGGTGTCTGAAGACGATGCGATTCTGGACGCTGGTGGCATAAAGGTACTGGTCGACTCCATGAGCTACCCCTATCTTATGGGAGCTGAGGTTAATTATGAAGAAGGCCTTCAGGGCTCAAAATTTGTGGTTCAAAATCCCAATGCATCCACGACCTGTGGTTGCGGATCATCATTCTCGATTTAGGTTTTCCAACTTCCTGTTGGCAGTGTTGCTCTGTGTGGTAGGGGTTTATTCTCCCCTATCGGTTGCGCAGGAAAGGCCAGGAGGGCACTCGGGGGAGTTGGCGCAGGGTTATTTGGCGCGGATTCAGCAAAACTCTCCGAAAGATGTCGAAAAAGCGCTATTGAGAGCTGAAGAGCTCTATCTTCAAGACGAAATCACCTCCGAATACCCACCGCTGGCGTTTGTTCTGCACGGACCGGAAGTTGCCATCTTTTTTAAACAAAATTACCGGCAGTATAAATCTATTGTGGATCTTGCGGCGCGACTGTCGGCCTTTGGTGTGATTCATGTCGCCGTCTGTGAGACTCGGATGGGGGTTCTCGGTCAGGATCCCGCGGGTTTATACCCCTTTGTCCGGACCGTCCCTTTTGGGCCAAGAGAGGTTGAGCGGCTTTTGGTTGATGAAGAATACGTCTATTTTTAATCGGCGAAGTAAACGCCACCCAGAATGGTTTTTGCACGAGCGCCGGTAACTTCAGGCAGGTTGCCTGTCAAATTATGCAATGTTCGTTTGGCCAGCCAGGCAAATGCCACCGCTTCGACCCAGTCGGGAGATAGACCCAGGGCATCCGTCGTACATACCATAGTGTTTGGCAGGTGATGGTTAATGCGCTCTAGTAAAAGTGTATTGTGAGCTCCTCCCCCGCAAACAAATAGCTCCTCCAGTAAAGATTGATTGTCCTGGCTGAGGCAATCGACTATCGATCGCGCGGTGAGCTCCGCTAGGGTTGCCTGCACGTCTTCCGGTTTGTAAGTCTTCTTGCTCTGTTCAATATGCTGGTTAAGCCAGGACAAATTAAAGTCTTCGCGCCCTGTGCTCTTGGGGGTGGGAGATTGAAAAAATGGATGGGTGAGCATGTTCGACAGCAGATCGGTTTGGATATGACCGCTACGCGCCCATTGTCCGCCCTCGTCATACTCAAGGTTTTTGGTCGCTTTTATCCAGCCATCTAATAATACGTTGCCGGGGCCCGTGTCAAAACCCAGTACTTCAGTGCCGGGGCGCAGCAAAGTGACATTGCCAATACCACCGATATTAACGATGGCTCGCTGTTTTCTCTCGGAGCCAAAGAGGGCTTCGTGATACGCAGGGGCCAGAGGTGCGCCATGGCCTCCGGCGGCCATGTCTCGGCGTCTGAAATCTGCAACCGTAGTAATGCCCGTCAACTGGGCGATCTGATTGGGGTCGGCTATTTGCAGTGTAAAGGGGTGGGGGGTTGTTGGTGAGGGCGGACGATGCCGAATGGTTTGCCCGTGGCTGCCAATCGCAGTAATAAGATTTTTGCTCAAGCCACTTGAGTCTATAAGTGCCAGAGCTGCTTCTGCGAAGGCAATGCCCAGCTCTCTGTCTAGCGCCCCCATTCGATCAATTTCGTTTTCTCCGGGTTTGGAGAGTGCCAGAATTTTTTGCTTGAGTGGGGCGGAAAGGGGGTGGTTATGAGTGTGGAGAGATGTGGGTCTCCCCTCTTCAAAGGACACAAGCGCCGCGTCAATACTGTCGCAGCTGGTGCCTGACATCAGACCAATATAGCGTTCTTCACAAGCGCTCATTGAAAGACTTCCACGCTAAAATCAGGGGCTCCCGGTCGCTCTGGTATCTGCCAATGCCAGCTGGGTTGCCTGCTGAAATTTGTTGAGCCCCGCAATGAGAGGCTTGGTTTGCTGTTGAAAATCAGCCAGGTCTTTTTTGGCAATAGACTTGGCCTTGGGTAATTTTTGCAAAATGGTGCGTGGATTTCTATGCACGCCACCCAGCAGGAATTCGTAGTGTAAGTGAGGGCCGGTCGCCCATCCGGTCGAACCTAAAGTGCCAATAATTTGCTTCTGTTTTACGCGTTGCCCCACTTTTACTTTCCGCTTGGTCAAGTGAAGGTACTTGGTCTGGATGTTGTTGCCGTGTTGAATAACAACGTAGTTCCCACTAGCTCTATTATAGCTTGAAGTGATGACTTTACCGCTTCCGGAAGCGTAGATCGGTGTGCCTCTGCGCCCTGCGTAGTCGGTGCCGCGGTGCGGGCGTTTGGTTTTGTGTATGGGGTGCAGGCGGTTTGGGTTAAAGCCCGAGCTTATCCGGGTGAAATCCAGGGGGGCACGAAGAAAGGCCTTTCTCATTGCGTGGCCGTCGGGGGTATAGTATTGAGACTCTCCATCCCGGTCGGTGTATCGTACCGCTTCAAATTTTTGGTTTTGGTTGATAAAGGTCGCGGCAAGAATGGGACCATTGCCCATTTTCTCGCCGTCTAGGAAGTGCTCTTCATAGGTAACGCTGAAACTATCGCCCTTGCGAATATCCAGTGCAAAATCTATATCCCAGCCAAAGATGTTAGCCAGGTCCATAATTAGACTGGCTTCCATATTCGCTTGTTGGCCCGCAACAAAAAGGGATGAATTGATCGCGGCGGAGCGAAAGGCAACAGCCGAATCCGGTTTGCGTGACTCTTTGAGCTCTGCAAAGCCCTCATCTGTGCGGTAGAAGAGTTGGCTGCTCAGGCGGTCCTTGCTATGGCGAAGTTGTAAGAGTTTGCCTGTGTCGTCTAGCTGGAATGCGAGTTTGTGGCCCGGGTGGATCTGTTTGAGGTTGCTGGCTTCTTTGCTTTTCTTGAACAGTTCATAGATATCGCCGTCGTTCAGGCCGGCTCGTTTAAAGATAAGGGACAGATTGTCGCCACTTTTAACCGTTAGCTCCTTCCAGGAAAACTCTTCTTCAAGCTCCTCTTCCGCCGGGGCAGCGTTAACGGTAGCCGCTGTTGTAAGGGGCGGCAATTCCAGGGTGTGCTCCTGTCGTTTCGCAGAAACACCCTCAGAGGGGAAAAGGGTCAGGGTAAAAGTGAGTACACCTGCCAGAACGCCCGCTAAAGCCAAATGGCGTTTGGGGAATTGTCTGATCGCGCCTTTTTTTACATCTTTCTTTTTAAAATCAGCTGGTTCCATCGAAAAGCTATACCTATTACTAATATTTCACGCTTAAGGTTCGATTTTATATCAGATATAGGAGGAATTATCACCCCAAAAACTGTAGGGATGAGAATCGCGTCAATGAATGGCCCCCGGAAGTCTTGTTTTTAGGCGTTATTTCGGTATGGTGAGCAGCTTTCTCGGCCCGCTGGGTGAATGGCTTTGGCCGGGGTAAGAGTAAACTAACAATTAAGTGAATATTATGAAGACGTCCCCTGTTAATGAGAACCTACTGGCAGACCTGAAAGCTCGAGGGTTGATTGCACAAGTCACAGGGGATGACGAGCTGGAGGCCTATCTCAATGAGGCGAGCCGTACGCTTTATTGCGGTTTTGACCCCACTGCGGATAGTTTGCATATAGGCCACTTTGTCCCATTATTGACCTTGAAGCGATTCCAGGATGCCGGACACAAGCCGATTGCGCTTGTGGGTGGGGCAACCGGGCTTATTGGAGATCCAAGTTTTAAGGCCGCCGAGAGAAAGCTGAATACCCCCGATATTGTTTCTGGTTGGGTCGACAAGATTAAGGCCCAGGTGTCCGCCTATATCGATTTTGATCGAGGGGAAAATGCCGCTGAGGTCGTCAACAACCTGGACTGGACCGCTAATCTGGATGTGCTGACCTTCCTCAGAGATGTTGGAAAGCACTTTTCTATCAATAACATGATCAACAAAGAATCTGTTAAACAGCGTATTAACCGTGAAGGCGCTGGTATTTCATTCACTGAATTTACCTATATGTTGCTCCAGTCTTTTGATTTTGCAGAGCTGTACAAGAGACATAACTGCTCAATACAGATAGGTGGTAGTGATCAGTGGGGGAATATAGTTGGCGGTGTCGACTTAACCAAGCGGATGCACGGCGGAAAAACCTTTGGTTTGACTTTGCCGCTGGTGACGAAGGCAGACGGTACTAAATTTGGTAAAACGGAGGCTGGGGCCATTTGGCTGGACCCCCAAAAGACCTCTCCCTATGCATTTTATCAGTTCTGGCTGAATACCGCGGATGCAGATGTTTACAAGTTCATGAAATACTTCACCTTTTTGGATGTGTCGGAGATAGAGCGAATTGAGGCTGAAGACGGCGCTGCCGAAGGTCGACCTAAAGGACAGGGCATATTAGCCCAGGAGCTTACTCGCCTGGTACACGGCGAAGGCGGTTTGGACGCCGCAGAAAGAATCAGTGCTGCATTGTTTAGTGGCGATACCGCCTCTCTGAGTGAGGCGGACTACGAACAGCTGAGCCTCGACGGCCTGCCAAGTGCGGCTTTGGAGCGCGCCGGGCTTGGAGGGCAGTCTTTGACGCAGCTGCTGGTAGATGTCGGAATGGTAAATTCAGGCAAGCAAGTTAAAGATGCTCTGGGCCGAAATGCGGTACTTGTGAATGGTCAGCCTAGGGGGAGCGAACACAATATGGATCTGCAGGTGTGCTTCCCTGAAACTGAAGCGTTGTTTGGTCGTTTTTACCTCATTAAGCTTGGGAAAAAGAAATATCATCTTTTAACGTTTAAGTAGTCATTTGAGGGTGATAAACCTTCTTCTGCAATGCCCCCGTCAGGGGGCATTTTTTTTATTTCGCTTTTGTGACAAAAACCACTTGCACGAAAACATTTCGTCCCTA
>CAJWCA010000300.1 GCA_913020395.1 uncultured Cellvibrionales bacterium
GCTGAGAGATACGGTAGAGCAGGGTGTGGACGGTTTTGCCTTCAGCGGTGATAGCTTGGTTCAGCAAGCTGACGCGCTGGTTGAAACCTGTGCGGATGTATTGAAGATGAAACGAGGCCCTGCAAAACCCTGGAAGGCAATTGGCAAGGCTGCAAAAACGGCCCGATTTACGTGGCAGGACAGCATCGGGCAATATATTGATAAACTCTATCGGCCTTTGGTTAAGCTCGAGCTTTGATTCAAGTCGACGTTTGGAGTATCTCGTTCTCCACCGCTCGGCTTTTCCAGTTTGCGCCAGCAAGTACCAGCAATCCGGCAAGAATAGCCAGATTTTTAACAAAATTTTGTTGTTCGTGTGCGGCTTCAGTTCCGGTGTAATTCCAGAAATCGTGAAGATTGATATTAATCATTACTGTTAGGCCTGCCAGCGCAAGCGCAGACCAAACCACTTTGCGGTTGATTAATAAACTGATACCCCCCGCTATTTGCAGTGCACTAGCGGCGGCCAGTAATACAGGTACCATGACCATGCCATGTTTGTTCATCAGCGCAATATGGTTGTCCCAAGCGACTAACTTGAGAATGCCCGGCAGCAGAAAATAAAGCGCGAGCAGGCTGCGTCCGCTTCCCATCAGTATCTTTTCACTCATTGTTATCGATCCTTTGCAAGGTCTACAGCCGCTGGCTCCTTTGATTTCGGGAGCCAGCAGTACAGAGTCTTTTGGGTTTATTCGTAGGAGCGGGCCAGGTTGCGACCCAGCTGCATCATGTGAACCTGGTCGGGACCATCCGCCAGACGCAGTGTGCGCTGACCGGCGTACATGTGAGCCAGGAATGTGTCCTGGCTAACGCCTGCGGCACCGTGTATTTGAATAGCGCGGTCAAGCACATCCAGAGCCATGTTGGGTGCCACGATCTTGATCATGGCGATAAGGTCCTGGGCCGCTTTGTTGCCGGCGGTATCCATCTTTTGAGCGGCCTTCAGGGTCATCAGGCGGGCCTGTTCAATTTGGCAAGCCGACTTGGCGATATCTTCCCTCACCGATTGTTGCTTGATTAGGGGTTTGCCAAACACCACTCGAGTATTGGCTCGTTTACACATCATTTCCAGAGCGCGTTGAGCGGCTCCGACAGAGCGCATACAGTGGTGGATGCGGCCTGGCCCAAGGCGCCCCTGGGCGATTTCGAACCCTCGGCCCTCACCTAAGATGAGATTGGCGGCCGGAACACGCACATTGTCAAAGATCACTTCAGCGTGACCTTCGGGTGCATCGTCATATCCAAACACGGTCATGGGGCGCACAATCTTTACGCCCGGGGTGTTGGTCGGTACCAGCACTTGTGATTGCTGTATGTAGCGGTTTTCGTTTTCGGGATCAGATTTGCCCATCACGATCATGATCTCGCAGCTTTCTCTGCAGGCGCCGCTGATGTAGAACTTGCGGCCGTTGATCACATACTCATCGCCGTCACGAGCGATATTGGTTTCGATATTGGTTGCGTCACTTGAGGCAACGTCAGGTTCGGTCATGGCGAAGGCCGAACGAATTTCGCCGGCCAACAGGGGCTCAAGCCACTGCTTTTTCTGTTCGTCGTTACCGTACTTTGCCAGTACTTCCATGTTGCCAGTATCGGGTGCCGCACAGTTAAATACTTCGGGGCCCCAGCCCACTTTGCCCATCTCTTCAGCCAGGGGCGCATATTCCAGGTTAGTTAAACCCCCACTGTAGTCACCATAGGCGAGGGGCAGGAAGAAATTCCAGAGCCCCTGGGCTTTGGCCTTGGCTTTGAGCTCTTGCAGTATGGGTGGCGTTTTCCAGCGCTCAGCGGCCACCTGCTCTTCAAACAGCGCTTCGTTGGGGATAACGTGTTCATTCATGAACGCGCGAACCTGCTCTATCAATTCTTTGACGTTGTCACTGTATTCGAAATCCATTGTGAGATCCTTTTTCTAAGAGAGGGGCCAATCGCGTTGCTCTAAACCCGATGGTTGATGTGATCAGAATAGGTTTCAGTTCACTATATTTGAAGTTTATTGTATTGATGACTCATTATTCACATTGCTTATGTGCTAATACCCGGCCTGCTCGGAACCTTCCCGGGCCATCACGCTCTAAATCGTCCCAACACTCTAGCAAAAAGGTTTGTGTGAAGATGGATGGCTTGCGGCGACAGAATGAGCCCTTTGATGTGATTGACCCGCTTGATATCTTTGATGAAGACCTGCTTGACGATCCGGAACACCCAAAACGTATTGGCGGAATCCAGATCCATCAGGGGGTCTTTACACCCCGGGAACCTGACAATGATGAAGACCTCGAGTGGGCTCTCTGGCAACAGGTTTTAATGTTGGCTGGTTTGTTGTTGGTCACTTATGCATGGTATCTGGTGCTTTCCTCCACAAGACCTCGCTTGTTACCTGCAGAAGAGAGGGTACGCTCTGTTAGTGTCCGACTTGAGCCACTAGTGACAAAAAATCCTGCCGATGACAAAGATACCGAGATAGCCACAGAGCCGACAGCGGCTGAAGCGGAACCTCTTGAAAGCGAAACGCCAGTCTCCGGGAAACAAGTTCCAGAAGAAAAACACCCAGAAAAGTCGCTACCGGGTCAATCCATCAATCGACTGATTAGGGCCTATGTCGATGAGCTCAACGATAATGCGGTGCACTCACCGGACAGCGAGTCGCCACCTGGGGTACCACTCAACCGTGGCACTGTGGTGTTTGATTCAAAATTTAAAAAAACACTGGAGAGCCAGTATGTGTCTGAGATCAACGCTCAAAAACAAAGTGGACATAAAGACACCTACCGAAATATCTACGGCGACGCGGTGTCGCGTTCGGGAACCGTATGTGCCACTACCATTCGAAACCCAGGAATTGGCGAGTGGACATATTACAGCGGCTGCACACAACCACCAGACAAGCTGAGGCGGTTTGGCAATGAACTAAACCGGTCTGGCGTCCCGGCAGGCAAATCCGAGCAATAGTGTTTTAGAGTCTTTCTGTGGATTGCTAGTTTCTAAATATTTTCCGTCCTGAGCCAGTCAGTATATAATCAGTCGTTCCATCATGTGTTCTCGCTAAGGTTTATGACTAGCGGGTAAAAAAGGACATCAATACTTCGTTATGAATGCCGTGCGCGTCTGTTTAACTCAATGTCTGTTTGTGCTGTGTTGTCTCAGTGAAGTGGTACATACAGACGAAATTAACATGGCTTTTAACGATACCATCCCCCCTTATATATTTCCCGAGACCGATAATGGAATAGAGATGGATATCATCAGGGAGGCACTGGCATTCAAGGGGCACACCCTGAAAACACGATATGTTCCCCTCGCTAGAATGCCTATCGCATTTTCAGAGGGGGAAGTCGATGCGGTCATGAGTGACTTTGGTCAAGATCTGACAACCATTGGTGGGTTCTATGCAGAACCCGCTGTCATTTTTGACAACTCACTTTTTTCGCTGAAAAAGCGAGATTTTCTCATAGAGAAACCAGAAGACATTGCTGGTCTCAGGATTATTTCATTTTTTGGTGCCGACAAACGATTCCCCCTGTGGCTGGCGAAACCCAATGAGGCGGGCAACTTCCATGAGACCTATAAGCAAAAACTGCAAATCCTGACTCTTTTTGCCGATCGATATGACCTGGTATTAAGCGATCGGAGTATCTTCTATTACTTTCTATCGCAACTTAGAAAAGAAGGTAAAATCACCCCGCAAGCTATTAGCGAACACCGTGTGTTTGTTGAAAAAACTCGGGACTATCGGCCGGTTTTTCGAAACAAGAAAATTTGTGATGACTTTAACGAAGGTCTGCAACAGTTAAAAACAAGTGGACGATATCAAGCAATTTACGACCACTATCTGAACTGAGATTCCTCTCTCAACACTGCTTCTTCCAAAATCTTATCTCCGCTTATCCTAGCGCTGGCATTACACTATTGTCATTAGATGTGACAATAAATGTTTTTTTTGTTATTTTACGTTAGTATTTCTCCTCGACGGCTGGGGAAATTCCCACGCTGGGAATTTCCCGTAGAGTGCGCCAAGTGTCGACGAACTACCCTTTTGACAATCATCTGCACTGGAAGTGAACATGAAAAAAATACTGCGTGTCTTGGTCTCTCTAGTGGCCCTGGTCCTCTTGGTCAGTGGCGTGCGGTGGTTGATCGACCCTTCTGCCGCCGCGGGTGCGCTTGGAATGACCTTGCAAGACGGCGTAGGTCGCAGTTCTCAAATTGGCGACATGAGTGCTTATTTTATTGCATTTGGCCTGTTTGTTCTTCTCGGTCTGGTCACTGTAAAACGTAGTTGGTTTTACGCGCCTGTGATTGTTTTAGGCTTGACTGCCGTCTTTCGTATCATGGCCTGGCTGCTTCACGATGCGGCGCTGGCGGTTGACTTGATTATTGCCGAAATTGTTATTGTCAGTCTGCTGGGGCTGGCCATTCGGCACCTGGCGGAAAGAGAGTAACGATGATAGAGATGTTGGTTTATCGGATTGCTCGTCTGCGCTCATTTGTGGGTAATGGCTTATTATTGATGTTTCTGTGTTTTGGTGATGCGGCTTTTGGGCAGGCGGTCATCGATTCGGATAAACAGGCGCCACCGAATATCGTATTGATCCTGGCCGATGATCTGGGGTTCACCGATATTGCGCCTTTTGGCAGTGAGATCCATACGCCCACTCTCACCGCACTGGCTGAAAACGGTGTCAGTTTTACCAACTACCACACTGCCGCCAGCTGTGCGCCAACGCGCGCGATGTTGTTAACGGGGGTGGATAGCCACCGTGCCGGTGTGCCAAATATTCCCGAAATGATTCCCCCAGAGCAAGCGCAACACGACCATTACCAGGGCACCTTGGGACGCAATGTGGTGACCGTTGCCACCCTGTTACAAGACGCGGGGTATCACACCTATTTGTCCGGAAAATGGCATTTGGGTAAAACACCCGATTTACTACCGAGTCGCCGGGGCTTTGAGCGCACGGTGGTGATGGCGGATACCGGGGCCGATAATTGGGAGCAAAAACCTTATTTGCCCATTTACGATCGGGCGAATTGGTTTGCCGATGGTAAACGTTTTGACTTGCCGGAAGATTTTTATTCCTCCCGTTTCTTAGTGGACAAAGCCATTGAGTTTATCGATAGCCATCCATCAGATGAACGGGCCTTTTTCACTTACCTGCCTTTTCAGGCGGTACACTTACCGGTACAGGCGCCTCAGGCTTTTATTGATCGTTATATGGGTGTCTATGACGAAGGGTGGGAGGTGCTTCGGGAGCAGCGACGTTTAAAGGCTATTGAACTAGGGGTTGTGCCCCCAAGCAGCGCCCAGGTAAACATGAGCACCACAGAAGACTGGGATGTGCTTGGGCCGCAAGAGAAATTGTATCAAGCCAAACGCATGGCTGTTTATGCGGCCATGGTTGAAGCGATGGATCATCATCTGGGGCGTTTGGTCGAACACTTAAAAACTACGGGTCGATTCAAAAACACTATCTTTATTTTTGCATCAGATAACGGCAGCGAAGCCAGTGGCAGCGCAAATCCAAATACAGCCCTGGAGCGATTTT
>CAJWCA010000301.1 GCA_913020395.1 uncultured Cellvibrionales bacterium
CACTCCTGAAATTAGCACTGCCACCGCCAGGGTAAAAGCAAACTCCTTAAATAGCACCCCGGTCAAACCCGACAGAAAACCGATGGGGGCGTATACCGCGGCAAGGGTTATGGTCATGCCAATAATCGGTGCCATCAGTTGGCGAGAGCTGGCCAGCGCGGCCTGAATACGTGTTTTGCCTTCTCGCATATAGCGTGAGACATTTTCTACCACAACGATGGCGTCATCCACGACTAAACCAACCGAAAGAACAATGGCCAATACCGTTAGAAGGTTGAGCGAAAAACCCATGATGGTCATCGCCGCCACTGCACCCAAAATAGAGATCGGTATAGTAACCAAGGGAACGATGGCAGAGCGAATAGAGCCCATCAAGGCCAAAACCACCAGACCCACCAATAAAATAGTTTCTGCCAGGGTGATAAAAATTTCTTTTAAAGCATCTCGCATATACAAGGTGCCGTCATAGCCAATTCCAATATTGACCCCTTCCGGCAAGGTTGGATTAATCTGGTCTAACAGCGTGTAGAGTTCATCCCCAATCTCAATTTCATTGGCGCCGGGCAGAGGCCATACCGAAATATAAATTGCTTGTTTCTGACTGTGGCGGGCATTCACTTCACCCTCTTCTTCGCCAAGCTCTACTGTGGCAACGTCACGCAACTTGATTAATGAACCGTCTCGCTCCATGACAATCAACTGCTCGAAATCCTCGACAGTTTGCATGGTAGTATTGGTTAATAAGTTAATGCGCTGACGATCGTTTTCACTGCGCCCTATCGTAGAAATAATGTTGTTGGCGCCTATCGCTGCCTGTATGTCCTGTGCACTGACGTTAAAACCAGCCATCTTGACCGGGTCGATCCAAATACGCATCGCTGGGCTGCGGCCACCTTCTAACTGAACGCGCTGAACCCCAGTGATTGAAGAGAGAATAGGATTCACCTGGCGTGTGAGGTAGTCACTAATTTCCCCCCTGCCAAAACCGTCGATCACCACATCCAGGTAAAACACCGCCTGAGGCCTATCGGCACGGGTCACTTCCACAACCGGGTCTTCGGCTCCCCTTGGCAATTCATAACGAATTTGATCCATGCGCGAAGACAACTCCGCCAGTGCCGCTGTACTGTCTTCGTTCAACTTCATCCACACAGTCACGGTGCTCAAACCCGGTAAGGTGGTCGCGTCGACATAATCAATACCGGGCACGGTTGCGGCCGCGCGCTCAATGGGTTCTGTAATGAACCCTTGTACTACTTCAGCGGATGCACCCACATACGCGGTTGAAATAACCAACGAAGAGCTTTCGATTTTTGGATATTGTAGAACGGGAAGATCAAGTGTTGCCCGCAGCCCCGTCAGCACCAAAACCAGCGACAAAACAACAGCCAACACTGGCCGGGTCACAAAAATATCCATTACCGTTGGATTGCCAAATTTTCTAGTCATGACTGTGACCTATCGGTTTCGAGGTCAGATTGCCGCTCGGTTACATACACCAACAATCCGCTCCTTAACTTAAAGGCACCGTTAGTCGCAACCTTCGCACCCTCCTCCAAGCCAGACAATATTGAGCGGTGTGCACCGTCCTCGGCTCCCACCACCACAGACTGGCGGCGGGCACGGTAGTTTTTACCCGATGGATCGACATCCAATACATAAACATAGTCACCCAGGCTATCGTGCAGTACAGCGCTAGTAAGCACCCTTATTCTGACTTGTTTGTCTTCAACGGGCACAGTCACATTAACCACCTGGTTGTGATGAAGGTTGGCTTGAAGATCCAACTGCGCCCTGAATTGTACATTTCTGGATTCCGCCGACATGATCGAGTCTTTGGCAATAATAGTGGCCGCACTCAAAGGCGCATTTTCGCCCAGCACGGCAATGTCAATCGCCGTGCCCAAACTGACATTGGTGTAGGCGAGAGGTAGATTAAAATCAACCCAGACAGACTCACTTATACCCACTAGATTGGTGACAAAGGCATTTGCGCCGAGAAATTCGCCCACTTCAAAATTGTGAATGCCGGCGTAAGCCTTGAAAGGAGCTCGCACTGTTTTTTTGTCAATCACCGCTTGCAGGGCATCAATTTCAGCAAGCGCAATATCATATTGTGCCTTGGCCTGATCAAAACGCTCTTCACTCACCGTTTTGTTATTGCGCAATTTGCCGATTCTTTCCACATCCAGTTTTGCCAGCTTGGCACTGGCTCTTGCCGCTTGCTGGCGGGCAAGTTCTTCGGACACATTCAGCTGCAATAAAATTTGGTCTTTTTCAATCAGGGCACCAGATTCAAAGTTGACCAATACCAAACGGCCTGCTAATTCGGTATGCAAGGCCAGAGTCTGCGGCATCACCAACTCGCCAATCGTGTTGACACTTCTTTGTACCGAATGAGCCTCGGCGCTCATAGATTCCACCGTTGCAGACGGTTCTGGAAAAGAGTTGCCATAAGCGATGGCCGCACGAATTTGCATGGTCTTGGTCACACCCAAAACGGCAAAAACCGATACACATAGCGCGATCGTAATCAACCAGCGACGAGTGTTCATAATGTATTACCTGACTATCAATATTTGAGATTTAATTTACGGACTGAGATGGTCACAACGTCAAGATGCCCTCAATCAGCGAAATTCCTGTGTTTCCAAAAATTGTACGGCTTTCGATATCCCTGCGGCAGTCAGTGGCTCCCGCCAATGAAAGCTATTAATCAGGCGTTGAGCGTTGAGAATATGGGGATTGTCTTGGGCTAAAGGAAATGGCAGCGAGGCCGCAACTTCATTATCGTGACGCGCGGACGTTTGCAAAACCACCTGAATATGGCCGACATTACAAGACCAGATGGCAAGTTGCAGTTGCTCAAGATAAACCTGCACTTCACCCTCAGGATAAAGCTCATCCGACCGATGAAGCCCGTTCAGAAACTCAAGAAACAGGGCCTCGATGCCACGGTCTGCGGCGTTCTTTTTGCTCACCCAGCCGAGGGAGGCACGTTTTACCAATGCGTCGCTGCCCACCATCATTTCCAGATGTCGGGTAAAGGGGTAAGCATCTACCTTGGTGAAGTCGAGCAAACTGATCGCAATCAGGCGCTCAGGCCCAGTCAATTCTGGCGCCCGGAAAATCTGGCTAAAGACCCTGTAAAGCTGATTAAAGCTTTCGGTGGCCAGCGCCACCAGAACGTCTTCTTTGCTGTGAATGTGTTTGTATATTGAACCCATGGACATGCCCGCATGGCGAGCAACACCGGCCATAGTGAAATCCAGCAATGAACTTTCTTCAATGCATTGCGCGGCGGCGAGCAGGATTTTGGACTCCTGCTCCTGAGGGCAACATTTTGGGGCTGGGGACATAGTTTGGCCTATGGAAAACAATATTCGAATAGAGTTCGAACATCATTATCCTTTCAGGCCCAAGTGATGTCAATCTAAGATTAATAAGTGTTTATACCTTCTATTTCAGGCCTTATAACCAGAATATGACACTACGAGAGCCAGCATGAGACTGAAGAATGGCGATCTAGAGGCGACTCACGCCGCCTCCTGACATTCAGCCAAGGTGAGCTCCCCCTGGTTCAGCCCCAGGGTAAACCGCCCTTCGCTCAACTCTCCGGACAATAAGCGCTTCGATAAAGGCCTTGTCACTAAGCGGCTGAAGACCGAGTTCAGTGGCCGGGCACCATATCGCTCATCGTAGCCCTGCTCGGTTATCGCCTCCAGAAGCTCCGCACTCAGCTCAAGCGATACCCGCTTGGATTTCAATCGCTCATTCAACAAGGCCAGCTGCTTGGCAACCAAGCTACCCATCACATTGCGATCCAGAGGATTAAAACTCAACACGCCGTCCAAACGCCCTAACACCTCGGCTTTGAAATCTCGCTCAATACTCTTGGAGTTGGTGGTCAGCAGGACTATGGTATTTCTGAAGTTAATGGTTCTGCCTTTATTGTCAGTCAAGCGCCCATCGTCCAGAATCTGCAACAATATGTCAGCAAAATCTGGATGAGCCTTTTCTATCTCGTCAAACAAAATCACCGAATAGGGTTTACGTCGAATGGCCTCCGTTAACACGCCGCCATCGTCATAACCCACATAACCTGCGGGCGCTCCGATCAATTTTGCCACACTGTGTTTTTCTGAAAATTCAGACAGGTCGAGGCGAATCAAGTTTGCCTCACTGTTAAACAAAAATTCGCTGATGGCCTTAGCCGTTTCAGTTTTCCCAACCCCGCTCGGACCTTTCAGCAGAAAACTCGCCAGCGGACGGCTCTCGTCGTTTAAGCCTGCATGGGCTGCGATGAGTGTTTCACCAATTTCATGTAGGGCCTCCTGCTGACCGAACACCCGTGTATTGAGCACACTTTCCAACTCAAGAATCGACTCCTGTTTCGAGCGAAGAATCTTTTCAACCGGAATGCCGGTGTGACGCGAAATAACATTGGCCACATTATTTTCGTTTAACTCCCAGTGGTTATGACACTCCTCAATGGAGGACTCTACCGATGGAATCAAACTATACTGAAGCTCCGACGCCCGTTCATAATTTTGCTCGCGTGTCGCCTGCTCATACTCAAATCGATACTGCTCCAACTGATTCTTTAGTTCGCTCACACGTTTTAAGGAAAGCACCTCGGTTTCCCATTCCAGCTTCTCCTCTGCAAACCGATCTTCCAATTCAGAGATCTCACTGGATATTTGTTTGTTGCCTTTATCCATCTGCGCATAGATTTTTTTGGATCTGATCTCCCCTTCCAGCTCGACTAGCTTGCTGGGCATTGCCTCTGCACTTAACTTCATTGCCGAACTCGCCTCGTCAATCAGGTCAATTGCTTTATCCGGCAGATTTTTATCGGTGATGTACTGAACGCTCAATACAACCGACTGATAAATGGCCTCGTCGCTGATTTTTACACCGTGGTGAATTTCCATTTTTTCGCGAATGCCCATAAGAATCTCAACCGCATCTTCGATACCGGGTTCATCAACGGGTACGGGCCGGAAGCGGCGGTCCAGGGCGGAGTCATTCAATATATATTTTTGATATTCATCATAAGTGGTGGCACCAATACAGTGAAGTTCTCCACGTGCCAGGGCAGGTTTTAATAAATTTGCCGCATCCATAGCGCCGTCTGTTTTTCCCGCCCCCACTATTTGGTGTATCTCGTCGATAAACAAAACTGCCTCACCGGATTGTGCCTTAATAAAATCCAGCAAAGACTTCATTCTCTCTTCAAATTCACCGCGGTATTTGGTACCCGCCATCAAGCTTCCCAGGTCAAGGCTGTAGACTGTTTTGCCTTTTAGAACGTCGGGCACGTTACCTTTAAAGATAGCTTCAGCCAGCCCCTCTACGATTGCAGTTTTACCTACCCCGGCGGGGCCTACCAACACCGGGTTGTTCTTTCCTCGTCGACCTAAAATCTCCATCACCGCTCGAATTTCCCGGGTTCGCCCCACAACGGGATCGAGCTTGCCGTTTTCAGCCATTTCATTGAGGTTAATTAGAAAATCGGGGACTTCACCGCCCTCTTCGCTTGCCGCATCCTGAAAGGCCTTCCAGTCAATC
>CAJWCA010000302.1 GCA_913020395.1 uncultured Cellvibrionales bacterium
CCAGCGGTCACCTGCCCATAGGTTCCACTGTGGTCTGGTTTGTTCGGTATAATGCGAATGGCACCCGACTGAGAGCTGGAGCCGAACAGCGTGCCCTGAGGCCCAGGCAGTGCCTCCAGCCTTTGAATATCCACCAGGCGAGGGTCCACAGCCTGTGTCGCAGACGTCATTGGAGTATCACCGAAATAAACCGCCGAACCCGAGTCGGTTCGCCATTCACCACTGCCCGTACTCACGCCGCGAAACACTACCTCAGAGCGACCCGGCGAGCTGCTGACGGTGGACAAACTGGGAATAGACTTCTCATAGTCGTTCATGTTGCTGAAACCCAATGCCTGGATTTCTTCGGCACCAAAGGCCTGGATCGACTGCGGCAGGTCTTGCAAATCAACCTCTCGCTTGGTGGCGGTCACAATGATTTCCTCCAGCCTGACCGCTTTTTTGTCATCGTCTTGCGCGAAGGTTTGCCCCGTTATTAACACCGACGCAGAGGCGAGCGTAATCGCTCGGGCCAGTGGGTTAAAAGAAAATCGCGGGTAAATTCGTTTCATACTTATCCCCTTAGTAAAAACACCATTTATTATTCTCTTTCTATTCGGACGCCTGTGTTCTACGCGCTTGTGTCCGATTTAAGAGACAGATTAATAAATCATATAAATATGCACAAATGATCAAAACTCACACAAGGGATACAAAAAATCACCCAAATCACCCGTTATTCATTGCTCGTTAAGCCGTACTATTGAGCTTCTTTCAAGCGACAGGTATTCACTCAATACTATGAAAATGGCAAAACGGCGTTGTATCTCGGGCAGGACCCAGTCACAGAACATTCACATTATTGTCCTGACAGGACTTCTCACTCTGCTTGCCTGCGCAAGCTCATGGGCAGAAGAGTTCGCTATAAAGCTTGAGAAAAGCGTGCAAATCCCAATGCGCGACGGCGTGAACTTATCAACAGACCTCTACTTTCCCGAAGGCGCCAAGGGCCCACTGCCGGCCGTTTTAATTCGCACCGTTTACAACAAAAAGGGCACGCTGGACTGGAATAGTGTTTACAAAAAACTGGTTCAGAAAGGTTATGTATTGGCCATTCAGGATATTCGTGGCCGCTATGAATCGGAGGGCGAATACATCGTGGCAAAAAATCGTCGCGAAGACGGGTACGACACCTTGGACTGGCTAATATCGCAGCCCTGGTCCAATCAAAAAATTGGCACCGCCGGGTGTTCTTATCTCGGCGAAACACAAGTGGTGCTCGCGGCGGCCAAACACCCCAATCACCTCGCCGCAATTCCTATGTCCGCAGCCTCAGGTTACTACGCTCCGGGCCGTGCCTGGCAATCCTTTAGTGGTGGTGCATTTGAACTCGGTCAAACAGCCGGTTGGTTTGCCAGCAATGGCAGCCAAGTATTTTATGGCCCACCCGCTTCCGTGGATAGGGAAAGTTGGTTCCGGTCTGCCGCGGCTGAAGCCTTTCAAATGGCCCCAACCGTGGACTTTCCGGCATATTTAGAGCTATTGCCAACACTGCCGGTCTCAACGCTATTGGAACGGGCCAATGTACCCCCCTCTGAATATAAATCCTGGGTAACCAGTCACCCTGACGGCGATTTTTTCCGTAACAAAGATCTGGCA
Source organism: uncultured Cellvibrionales bacterium (assembly GCA_913020395.1). Taxonomy (GTDB): domain Bacteria; phylum Pseudomonadota; class Gammaproteobacteria; order Pseudomonadales; family Cellvibrionaceae; genus CAJWCA01. Next base: position 1,639 of record CAJWCA010000302.1, read on the forward strand.
AAGGCCGATGATACCTACGACGTACCGGCCATATTTTTTGACAACTGGTACGACTATGGGCCCTCAATCACAATAGAGATGTTTCAACAATTTCAGAATAACGCCCAAACAGAATCAGCCAAAAACAATCAGTTCATGATCATTGGACCGGGCACACATTGTGATTTCAGGGAGTCTACAGAAGAGGCCATTATTGGTGAGCGCAATCTGGGAGACGTCTCACTAAACTACAGTGACATTCAACTCAACTGGTACGACTATTGGCTAAAAGGGGATCAATCTGCACTGAATAAAATGCCAAAAGTTCAGTATTACCTCATGGGAAAAAACGAATGGCGTAGTAGCGATGTCTGGCCGTTGGAAAATACCAAGATGCAGGCGTGGTATATCAGTAGTGAGGGCAATGCGAATAGCCTGTCAGGTGATGGCGGGCTTTCAATGGAGCAACAGACAAGCCAGGAAAATATCGACCACTTTACCTACGACCCTAAAAATCCCGTGCCGTCACTGGGGGGGCACACCTGTTGTACTGGCAGTGACAAAGAAGCAGGCGGCTACGATCAGTCAGAGATAGAAAGCCGCCAGGATGTACTGGTCTACAGCTCACCGGTGTTGACACAAGGCCTTGAGGTGACAGGAAAAATAAAGTCGGTTTTATATGTCTCCTCCTCTGCCGTAGACACTGATTTTACCGTCAAATTAGTAGATGTTTATCCGGATGGGCGGGCATTTAACATTCAGGAAGGCGTGGTGCGTATGCGTTATCGCGAGAGCCTGTCCCACGCAACACTCATGACACCCGGCGAAGTGTATAAAATTGAAGTGGACTTAAACGCAACCAGCAATTACTTTCCGGCAGGTCACAAAATTCGCATTGAGATTTCCAGTTCGAACTTCCCGCGCTGGGACCGCAACATGAATACCGGTGGCAATAATTTTGATGCGGTTCAGGGCGTTATTGCAGAGAATAAGGTTTATCATTCCAGGCAATACCCCTCCCACATACTGTTGCCGGTAATAGAAGGGAATCGTAACAACAAAAAAACGCCTGCCGAGGCAGACGTACAAGTGCTAAACAAACTAAAAACAATGGGAGACTAGTTAGCCTCCAGGAGCTCAATTAACTTGTTGACGTCTGCAACGGCAAATTTCAGACGTTCAAGCACTGACTCCGAATCCGAATTGATGGGCAAGTCTTCCAGTATGTTCTGTAGCCTTGCCTGTGAACGCCAGCTGCAGTGACGGGCCAACTCCGCTGCGGTGCCGGCGTGGTCCCACTCAATGATGCGTTCAAGGTTATTCTGGTCTTTGAACCTGACATCCAGTGGCACATAGCTTATTACCAGGGTGGTGCGCTCTGCTGGTTTGTTAAGCTTTTGGGCCCGGTGCACAACCTTGGCGCCCTGCTGACAAACAGCCTCGCCACCGCAGGTTTTTGCTGCACTCACCACCCGGCTTTCGGGCAGCTCATCCGAAAAACCCACCGGTAGCTCTTCAGTCTGTGTGCCAAATATTTCCGCGGCTTCACGATCGGTTCCCCGGAAGTATTGAAACTTCCCGCCATCAAATGTGTCTGGTTCTTCCAGCAGAATAACAATGTCGTAGTCGATAGAATCCGTATGCCAATTATCAACGGCCTTCGAGACATCCTCCGGGGCAAAGTTAACATAGAGTTGCTGATGCGGGATTGTGTGTGCCCCCAGTGGCGTACCCATAATGTTGGATACTCGCCCTGCCAATTCCGTACAGTTGCTCAAGTCCCTTAAAAAACGGGATTTGTAAACACCCCCGGCAACATAGTTAGGTGCACGATTACCCGTATCGGATTCTGCCGTCGAACGGAGGCGGCTCAACACCTCCGTGGTCACCCTGATGCCCTCGGGTGACAAGACCCGGAATGGTCCGCCAACGGCTATCGGACTCGGGCAGTCTGCAATTTCATGTTTGTTGTAACCAAAATCCGCCAAAGTTTCAGTCTCCACCTGACGACTCTCATCAACGGCTAGATGAATCGCGGGATCATAAACGGGCTCATCCACCAGCATTTCATAGTCGCTTGGTATGTCAGCGGGGAACTGTAGGGGCTTCGCTAGCATGGGGCCTTACCTCTTTCTGTCTTGGCGATAACAAGTGTGGGACCCATTTTTTAGCAGATCCCACAACAGGTCAATCTACGATATCTCATTGAGATGTCTAAATTTCTCACCCCCTCGGGGTATTAAGCTTCGCAGTGCTCCCGCTGCTTTTCCGTTTGGGACTGATGGGCCTGCTGATATTCAACAATCATTCTCTCAACCAGTGCCTGAGTTGTGGGTATATCATTGATAGACCCAATTCCCTGTCCCGCGGACCAGATATCACGCCACGCTTTCTTCTCCTGACTCACTTGGGCTGAACTATCATCCTCTTCGTCCCCCATCAGCTCTGCGCCAAAGTCGATGTGTGCCGCAGGCGTGAGATTGCGGGGATCTAAACCGGCAGATTCTATGCTCTGGCGAATGAAACTCGCCGGCACGCCAGAGATAGCTGGAGTGTAGACAATGTCTCCCGCCGACGCCTCCGTCAGCATCGATTTATAGTCACTCTCGACACGGCTCTCTGCCGTGCCGTTGAAACGGGTTCCCATGTAGGCGAGATCAGCGCCCATCATCTGAGCCGCGGCAACGTCTTTACCCGTTGAGAGGCAACCCGAAAGCAGCAGGGTTTTATCAAAAAATTGTCTGATCTCACTCACCAGCGCAAAGGGGTTCCAATCGCCCGCGTGCCCTCCGGCGCCTGCGCTCACGGCGATCAAACCATCAACGCCTACACCGGCCGCCTTTTTGGCGTGCCGAACATTGACCACGTCGTGGAATACCAAGCCACCGTATGCATGAATTTGATCAACCACTTCACTGGCGGCACCTAGCGAGGTGATGACGAGAGGCACCCGATGTTTCACAATCATCGCCAGATCCTCTTCTAATCTGGGGTTGGTTTTGTGCACCACCAAATTAACACCATAGGGCGCCGCAAGCAGGCCACTGTCTTTCTCATAGGCGGCTAAACTCTCCGCAATGAATGTTAGCCACTGATCAAGCCCCTCCGTAGAGCGTTGATTCAGTGCTGGAAACGTTCCTACAACCCCCGCCTTGCAGCAGGCGGCGACCAATTCCGGACCAGAGGCCAGGAACATGGGTGCCGCAACAACGGGGATAGACAGACGGTTTTTAAACAGCTCAGGCAATGACATAAGGTTTTCCAAGTTGAAGTTCTCGAGAGTGAACAACAGTGTAGGAAAGATTTAAATTCACCAGAAGTGTCTAAAATGACAATATTTTGGTTGATATTGCCATGAGAAGTTTTTTATCATAGACCACAGAGTCAATCTCCCACACGATTTACACTCCGGGGCACGTCAATGGTTAAGGTCGGCATACTCGCATACAACGGTTGTTATGGATCCAGTGTGACCGGGCTGATCGACGTCTTGCAGGTTGCCAATGCTCACATTTTGAATGTGCAAGGCACTGACGCCCCCCAGTTTTCCTGGGAAATTATCGCCACAGATAACAAACCCGTATCTGCCCAGGGGAACATCCTGCTCCAGCCCGACATCACCCTCGACAAGGCAGAGGGTTACAGCGTTGTTTATTTGCCGGCCTGTTTCTACCCTGGCGCTCAGGAATTTTCCCAGTGGTTATCTCAACAAACACAATCCGTGGAGTGGCTAAAAACACAGTGGCAACGCGGCGCTGTTATCAGCGCCAACTGCACGGGCACCTTTGTATTGGCTGAAACGGGGCTGCTCGACCACCGAACGGGCACAACCACCTGGTGGCTGGCCCGGCAGTTCAGGCGGCGATACCCAAAAGTGAAAATTGCCCCAAAGGAGATGATCACCGAATGTGACAAACTGAAGGAAATTTTAAAAAGCT
>CAJWCA010000303.1 GCA_913020395.1 uncultured Cellvibrionales bacterium
GTCCTTCCACCAGGTTTTAAACAGAGCAACCCACTCTTGGTGCTGGGGAAAATCGATTTGAACCTGAACCTGTTCACGATTCGCAATTCGACCCTGGAAGCAGTCCGTGCGCTCGAGTATGCGATTGACAAAACCCTGGTCGCGAGGGCGCATAGGGGATTGAAATTCCCGGTCCACAACAAAGTGGGAAAGGTCGCCTGTGAGCATCAGCTCAGGTACAGAATCGATGACTTCAAGGGTGTAAAACAGATCGTTTAAGATGCCGTCACGGTGGGTTTCAAACAGGAGTTCAAGCCCCATGTCGTCGGCCTCTTGCAGCCAGCGATAAATCAGCGGCAGGGCCCCGGCCACACTGACAGGCATTACCTGGGCGATGGTGTTGACCTTGCTGGCCTTGGCCGCCTTGGCAAACTCCAGCAGGGGTTTCATCTCGTTACTCTTGTGAGGAAAGAGATTAAACATACTGTTCAGTTTATATTTGTCGAACAGGTCCAGTGTTTCGCTATAGTAGTCGAGATCGTCAATAGACGGATCAAGGCACATACCGTGGTATCCGGCATCCGCCACTAGAGCAAAATTTTCTTCATGTGAGCGCTCTGGTTTGTCGGGATGGCGCAGTTCCATCCCCCAGAGTGACTGAAAAATCTCTAGTTTTTGCATGCCGGAACCTTACTTTAGTCGATCAAGCCAAACTGATCACGAAGCACCTCAACGATTTCCGCCTTGGGGTTTTCGGATATTACGACGGGCTTGCCGGTGATTTTCTCGGCGATACTGACATAGGTATCTGAAACCTGCATCAGAACAGATTCTGGCAGGGCATTGTTCTTTGCCAGGGCCAGGCGTTCATCCATGCGGTTTTTATTGAGCAATATATCCGGGTCGGGAAAATGGTTTAACAGCAGTTGACGGAAACCTTCTTTGGAGTTTTCCACTACCTTGCCCTCACGGTAAGAGGGGCCATCCCAGATGCGGGAAGAATCAGGCGTGCCCACCTCATCCATATAGATCAGCTTTTCATTGCCCTTGCGGTCGTTGACATAACCGAACTCAAACTTGGTATCGACAAAGATCTGGTCGATTTTTTCAAGTTCGTTGCTGATGACATCGAAACCTTCTTTGAGGAGTTTTTCGTACAGCTCGATATCCTTAAGTGAGGCGAACTTGAAGGCTTCGTGGTTGGCAGTAATGTCTTCGCGAGTGATATTCACGTCATCCGCTGCAGGAACACCAGGAATACCCTCTAAAATGCCTTTGGTAGACGGTGTAATGAGCAGTTCAGGTAGCTTTTGGTCTCGCTGCAGGTCATCGGCAATGTTAATGCCACAGAACTCACGCTCGCCCTTTTCGTAAGAGCGCCACATAGAGCCAGTAATATATTGTCGGCAAATGGCTTCAATCATGACAGGTCGCGCTTTTTGAACGATCCAGACAAAGGGGTGGGGAATATCGAGAATATGACTCTCGGCAAGCCCCTGTTCACGAAAAAGCCCAAACCAGTGGTTAGAAATGGCATTTAGTGCCGCACCCTTACCGGGCACACCATGCATATCACCTTCACCGTGCCAGATACAATCAAAGGCGGAAATGCGATCGCTGATGACCATGATGGCCAGCGGGGCATCGGGAGCCAGGTCGTAACCTTTCTCTTCAATCAAACGTTTACTGTCAGCTTCTGTTAACCAGTAGACTGAGCGGACTTTACCACTGTGAACGGGAAGATCAGTACGGATTGGCAGGTCGTCGTTGACGGCCAAGACTTTGTCGGAAAGACTCATTTCAAACTGTCCTAGGAAAATTTTTTGGAGCAGAATTCTAGCAAATTACAGGGGGAAATAAAATACTGAGGCGCTGACGGGTTGGGGTCTTAGGATGTTTCTGGCAGGGTGCACGAGCCTTTCGCGATGGCGTCGACATAATTGATAAATTCGTCCGCCGGTAGCGGGCGGGACCAGAAGTAGCCCTGGCCAATATCGCAGTTCAATGCCCTTACTTTGTTGACTGTGGCCAGATCTTCAATGCCTTCTGCGACCGTTTGAATTTTCATGCTGGAGGCGATCTGGATAATGGCGTTGACGATCGTTTCATCGCCTTTATCGTTCAAGATGTCTTGGATAAAGGAACGGTCAATTTTGAGTGTTTCGACGTTAAATAGTTTCAGGTAACCCAGATTGGAATAACCTGTACCAAAGTCATCGATCGAAAATTGAATGCCCAGCTTATGGATCTCGTTCATCGATTCGGCCACCGAAGGAGAGAGATCCATCAGGGTTGATTCTGTCAGCTCTATTTCCAGCAGATTGGGTTGTAGATTATTCGACCCCAAGCTCTCCTCGATAACCTGCTTGATGTTGCCGCGTTTAAACTGAATGCTGCTGACATTGACGCCAATGGAAAGCTGTTGGTGCCCCATAAGATGCCATTGTCTGCAGGTCCGACAAGCTTCTTGAATGACCCATTCGCCCAAATCAACGATCAATCCAGACCTTTCTGCCAGGTGAATAAATTCGTCGGGAAAAATGAGACCTTTTTCAGGGTGTTGCCAGCGAACGAGTGCTTCGGCGCCCATGACTGTATTGGTCTTCAGGTCAATTTTAGGCTGGAAATACAGTACAAACTCATTGTTGGGAATACCTTTGCGCATATCTGAAATCAAGCTCAGGTGCTGTTTGGCATTGATGTTCATCTGTTCGTTATAGAAGCTGAAGTTGTTTCGTCCTGCATCTTTTGAGTGATACATGGCAAGGTCGGCACACATGAAAAGAGTTTCGAAGTCACTGCTGTCGTCCGGGGACATGGCGATGCCAATTGAACAAGTTGTGCTGATTAATTCGCCTTGAATTTTTACGGGCTCTTCGATACTGGCCAGCATTTTACGGGCGACCTTGGACACATAGTCGATGTCTGTAATGTTGTGGATAATGACAAGAAATTCGTCTCCACCCAAGCGACAGACGGTGTCAGAGACTCTGACAATTCGGCTGAGCCGGAAGGACAGTTCTTTCAAAAGGTGGTCACCCGATTGGTGTCCTAGTGAGTCATTGATCGTCTTAAAGTTGTCCAGGTCAATAAACATTAAACCAATCGACATTTTGTTGCGCTGTGACAGTGCCACGGCCTGGGTAAAGCGGTCTTTCGCGAGAATGCGGTTGGGAAGATTAGTGAGCGCGTCGTGGTGAACCAGGTGGCTGATCTCACCTTGGGATTTGCGCACTCTTTGGTTTTCTTCTTCCAGTCTTTTCAGGGCCTTGCGAAGGTCATTTGAGGTGAGGTAGGAACCGAAAGCAATGCACGTGAGCACGATGGTGATGACAACGGCCGTAAAAAATGAAGCGGGCTCTGTGCTGGCATCATAGTGCCCCGTAAAGCTCAGAACACCTATAATCAGTATTTCGCTTACCATTATGGACAGCAGAAAGAAGAAGATGCTCCGCCGGCCGATATAAAGGGAGAAAATCAATATGCCCGGAAACACCAGTATGGCCTCATCCCGCAGGCCGTTATTGATCCAGACCAGGGTGCAAGCCATCAATGTCAGAATGCACAGCAGCACATTTGCGCCGAGCCCAATCTTTCCCCGCATGGCTAAACCGTAGGACGATACCAGAGATAGGCCGGTGACGATGAGAATAAGGGTTTCAGCGGTGCTGCCGCGTAGGATAAAGACCGTACCACACAGTATGATGGCAAATTCAACGGCCCAAAATATCTGCACCAGCCGTTGGCGCTGAAGGTCCTCTATTGAGTCGGCCTGAGTCTTTTTGGGCGCGTTCAGCATTGTTTGAAGTCCATGTACAAAGCAGGTCTTTTCCAGCCATTTTGTTGCTGTGCAGTGATTTTGGGTCATTGTAGCCTAAAAGGGGTCGACTGTTCATCGTTGGGGTAGGCGGGGAGCATTGGCGATTCAAGCAAGAAGTTGGTATAACGGCAGCCATGAATGATATCCAAAAGCCGCGCTCGGCCAAAAATCCCGTCAGGTTAAGCAATCCCTTTTTTCTAAGCTTCTTCTTCCTGTTCTGGGCAGTGGCGCTCTGGCTGATCCCCAATTCTCTGGATGTGATGGCAGACTACTTCCCGTTTTCTCTTCTAGGGGTGGCTGGCGCCATTTTTGCCAATGCCACGGGGGCAGGTGGTGGCGTTGTATTTATTCCAATGTTTAACCAGCTGGGTTTTACCGACGCCCAGGCAATAGCCACCAGTTTTGGTATTCAGTGTTTTGGCATGACCGCGGGAGCGCTGACCTGGTGTTTTCACTACCGGGGGGGGCAGCGCGAACTTCACCTGTGGCAGGCCTTTGTCCCGCTGATTGTGGTTTGCAGTTTGGCCTCGGTGGTGGGTTTGTGGGCGGTCTATGCCATTGGGCTTAACGCGCCAGCATCGCTCAACCAGCTATTTAGTTTATTTTCAGTATCGCTAGGGGTTTGTATTCTCATTACCGTGTATCGGTATCAGCGGGGACGGGAAAAAAGTCGCCTTGAGAGAGTCGACCTGCTCGCCTTGTCGGCCATCGCGTTTGTTGGCGGAGGGCTAACGGCTTGGTTGTCTGTGGGTGTTGGGGAGTTGGTGGCGATTTACCTCATTCTCCGTCGATTTGATGTGACACTGGCAGTCGCCGTAGCCGTCGTCGTTTCGGCAATCACCGTTTGGTCGGCGGCTCCGATGCACTTTTATCTGGACCCCCAGGCCTATTGGCAGGTGTTAGTTTTTGCTGGCCCAGGCGCAGTGGTTGGCGGCATTTTCGCAAGAACACTGGTGTCTTATTTGTCTGCGAGAAAGCTAAAGATATTTTTCGCTATTTGGTTGTTGATTATGGGTTTGTCTGGATTGCCTATAGTGCCTTAAACGTAGACTCGATCAGTCTGGACTATACTTCCCATAAGCTCTGGATCGCGCTGTTCGATCTATCGTCACCCGTCTTGGCAGGGAACTGGAAATGCGAAAATTTGAGAATCTAATTGATAAGTGGGAAGAGCATGGCACAGGCTCTTTGTCCTCCGAAACCGTGGCAATTCATTTGTCGGAGGATGATCAGGTTAAGATGTCAGCTTTGTGTGAAATGTATCCTAAAATGGATCGAGAGTCATTACTGCGCGATCTTGTGAGCGTAGCCTTAAAGCAGTTCGAAGAAGCCTTGCCCTATCGTCAGGGGACCCAGGTCATTGCGCTGGATGAGGAGGGTGATGAGATATTTGAGGATGCAGGCCCCACACCGGTGTTCCTTTCTTTGTCTAAAAAACACAGGCAGAGAATCATGAGCCCGGCGTTGAAGTAAAGACATAAAAAGGGCCCCCTCAAGATGAAGGGGCCGCAGGGAAATTAACCCTCAGCCATAACTTGTTTCAGGTTGTCGGCTTCTCGCCACCGGCCTCCCGTCAATCGTACGAAATAAACCACCGCAATAGACAGCAACATGACGACAAAAATGATCCAGGACATTCTAGGTCCCAGCTCCAACACTTTAATCACCACAAATTGTGCGATCAACATTGCCCAGT
>CAJWCA010000304.1 GCA_913020395.1 uncultured Cellvibrionales bacterium
CCTCCTGAGCAATCGCCTTGGTTCTCAGTAAACCCAGATCCGTTCCGGCGTGAGACTCTGTTAAGTTCATAGTGGCAGCCCACTCACCGCTCACGAGTTTAGGCAGGTATGTGGACTGCATCTCTGCGCTGCCCGCCAACTTGATGGCGGCAATGGCGCCTTTGTTTAAACCCGTGTACATGCCAAAACCAGGATTGGCCGCGGTCACCATTTCAGTCACTGCGCTGTTTAAGGCGTTTGGAAGCCCTTGTCCGCCGATGCTGGGCGAAGCGGTCATGCCTACCCAGCCTCCCTCGATATACCTGCGGTAAGCGGCTTTAAAACCGGTGGGAGTAGCGACCTTACCATCTACCAGGGTGCAACCCTGTTGATCGCCGGAGGTGTTGAGCGGTTGCAGAGTGCGCTCGCTGAATTTTGCCATTTCCTCCAGCACCATCTGGATGATCTCATCGCTACACTCCTGGTTCTGGAGGAGTGTATTTTGGTCATTGAGCCTGAAAACATCTCGCAGCAAAAACTGCATATCTTCTACGGGCGCTCGATAGCTTATTGCCATGGTGTGTCGCTCTTGGATTTGATTGGTTTAATGGGTGTGGTTCGGATTAATAGCTTGCAGTGTAAGGGTGTGAACTTGAATAAAACCTGTCTTATGGGAGGGGTTGTAGCGAAATAAGAATCATAGAATAAGATTTTTGCGATGGGCAAAGGTTGGGTTTATGACAAATACAGTAATGAATACCTGGGAGCTACTCAAAGGGCTTGGGCGCCTGGCTCGTTTTCGTCCGGTGGATCAAACGCAGCGCTTATCGATGGGAGGCGTAGTTGCTAATAATGCCCAGCGAACCCCCGATGCACTGATGCTTGTGACAGAAAAGAATACGCTCACCTGGGGGCAATTTAATGCGCTTGCCAATCAATATGCGCACTATTTCAAAGCCCTGGGCATTGGCGCTAATGATTCGGTCGCGCTTTTGATTGAAAACGAGCCGGATATGCTGGCGGCCCTGGTTGGACTGTGCAAATTGGGAGCGGTGCCTGGTTTAATCAATATCAACTTGCGCGGGCGTTTACTCTTGCACTGCATAAATGCTGTGGACAGTAAAAAAGTCGTTTTTTCAGGCGCCTGTGTCGATGCGGTAGAGGGGATACGCGACAGCTTGGATAAGGAAAGCTTGCTGTACGTTGATTGTGCTGAAGACGAGAGACCCACGCTCAGTCCTTTATGGGCCACTAGAATACAAGATGATCTGGCGTTGTTCTCGAGTGATAATCCCGCGGAGTCTAACGAGATCAGCTTTACCTCGCCCGCTTATTGTATCTTTACCTCGGGCACCACGGGTTTGCCCAAGGCGGCAATCGTTACCCATTATCACTGGTATCGCGCGTCGAGTTCATTTGCCAAGTTATTGTTGGGCCTCAAAAGCGATGATCGCATCTATGTGTGTCTGCCTTTGTTTCATACGGCGGCGATGTTGATCGGGTTTGGCGCAACGACCCTTGCCGGTAGTTCCTTCTATTTGGCCAGGAAATTCTCCGCGAGTCGTTTCTGGGATGACATTCGCCAATCCGAGAGCACCGTGTTTTTATATATCGGTGAATTATGTCGCTACCTGCTCAATGCTCCCAAGTTAGCGAGCGACGGAGACAATTCACTCCGGGCCTGTGTTGGAAACGGACTAAGACCAGAGATCTGGAATACCTTCAAACAGCGCTTTGGCATAAGGCAGATCGCGGAGTATTACGGGTCTACTGAAGGTAACCTGGCGTTCATGAATGTGCTGAACCGGGATCGCACCTTTGGCATGGGTTTGGGTAAATTTAGCTTGGTCCAATACGATGAGCAGAGTGAAACGGTAGTGAAAGATCGTGAGGGGTATTGTATTAAGGTGCCCCGGGGGAACGTCGGTCTGTTGGTCAGCAAGATATCGGCTAAAAGTCCTTTTAGTGGTTATGCGGATAAGGAGGCCACCCAGAGCAAAATTTTAAGTAATGTGTTTGAGCAGGGCGACAGCTATATGAATACCGGCGATCTGATCCGGCGGGCGGATGTGGGTTTCAGCCTGGGTATTCCTCACTATCAGTTTGTCGACCGGGTAGGGGATACCTTCCGATGGAAAGGAGAAAACGTCTCGACCAGTGAAGTATCGGAGGTGGTTAATGATATTCCGGGCGTTCTTCTGTCGAGTGTTTACGGGGTTGAAATCCCCAACACCGACGGACGCGCGGGTATGGCCGCACTGGTTGTCGATCAAACCTCTTTTTCACACTCTGAATTTAGCCGGGCTATCGAGAAGGCCTTACCGAGTTACGCGCAACCGATTTTTGTCAGAATCTTGGCATCGCTGGAGACAACCGATACCCATAAAATTAAAAAGTCTCGCTTGCAAAAAGAATCCTATGATATTGCCGCGATTGAGGATGAGTTGTGGGTTAAAAAACCACGATCAAAGGACTACGTCGCTTTGGATGCAGATTTTTATCGCATTATTCAGGGGGGGGCGGCAGACTATTGATATAGAGGCAAGCTGCGGAGACTGCATTAGCGCTGTAGTGGCAGTCTCCTTTATTTTCTCCTGTCTAGCTAACGCGTTAAGGCCCTAGTCACGACACTATTCCTCCCACTCGGAATTTCCACAAACACCAATTTCCTGACCAGAAATATGCCTCCCGTCGTTTGCCAGAAAGACCGCTGTTTTTCCAATTTCGGTAGGGTTAATTCGAGTGCGCATCGAAATATAAGACAAACGCCGGCGCTCGGCCTCTTCAATGGATTGGTCGCGTTCACTGGCAAGGTTTTCAACCAGCTTGTGACCGCGCGCATTGTCGATGGCCCCCGGCAGCAGGGCATTGCAACTGATGTTGAACGGCCCCAGTTCACGGGCGACATTTTGAGTCAGGCCCTGCAGGGCCACTTTCGAGGCGACATAGGGGGCGCGATTGGGCAGCCCCGTGCGGGCAGAGGCACTTGAAATATTAATAATGCAGCCGCTGCGTTGCTGCTTCATAAATTTTGCGGCGCGCTTGATGCAATAAAAAGCCCCGTTAAGATTGATTTGAATCGTCTGGTTCCATTGATCGTCTTCGATCTCGTCAAGTGGTGCCCTGGGGCCGCCAATCCCCGCGTTGTTAATCAATACATCCACGCCGCCCATCCAGGCGGTCGCCAGTTTAAATAGGGTGTCCACCTGGTCTGCTTGGCCAATGTCGGCAATCGAGCCACGCATGGACGGATTGGCAGACAGTGTTTCATTGATTGCGTGCGCGCTGATGTCACAGATATGCACTTTCGCACCCTGCTGATAAAACGATTCTGCAATGGCCCGACCAATGCCTGCACCGGCGGCCGTGACAATAACGCGTTGAGGTGTGTTGGATGTTTTGTTCATAGTTCACTCATCTCACTGTGCTCTTTGGCGGCGGAAAGGGATCGCCGCAACTGAGTCGTTTTTTTGTGGTCGACTTGACCCTGTTCATTCAACGTGACGCCATAGGTCGTTCTGGCTCTCTCAGGGCTCAGCCATCCTTCGTGAATATCCACGGCAACTAGCTCGGCATCGCGACACAGGGGCGATCCATAACCACCGCCGCCAGAAGTGATGGATACCAAAGTATTGTGGTCTTGCAGGCACGTGAGTTCACAGTTGCCCAAGCGTGTTTTGATGCCATTCCGGTCGAGGAGAAACTGCGACGCGCCCTCACTGGCCGCGCCACCGGCCGCTCCCTGGGGTGGGTTGTCAATGCCGTCGGTCACATAGGCAATGTTGACCGTGGTACCCTCGAGTGTTGTGAATACAATGCGTTTTCCAGGCGCACCGCGTTGACAGCCGGCGCCTTCGGAATCGGGAATGATTTCGCGGCAGATAACATGAATCGGCTGGTAGAGTTCGGCCAATTCGACGCTATCAATAAACCCCATTCCACCATTGCCTGCGTGGGAATAGTGAAACCAGCCGTCGGCATGGGGAGACGCGCCACCGCCCGAGCTGCCCAGAAAAACCTGATTGATAAAATAGTTGCCTGAGCGGGGGTCTACACCGGAAAATACCCCGCGGGAGGGTGGCAAATTGGCGCCGATTTCAGCCATGCCAAACCCCGTTGACAGGTTTGATATGCCCCGTTGTACGGCATTACTTACACGGTCTGCAATATTGGTGGTCGCCACAGAGCAGCTGGTGGGGTGCTGGGGAATACCGACCACACAATTTTCACGCAGTTGAATATTGATACGCCGAAAACTGCCCGCGTTTTTTGGCACACTGTAGTCAATGCTATTAAATACCCCCACCATTGCGGCTGTTCTGGCGCAGGCTTCACTGAGGTTCAGGCCGCAGGGAAGGCAGTCTGGATTGTCCCTTAAGTCGATAGAAATGTGGCCAGCATCAGGGTTGATGTCTACGCCGGCCTGTATTGTCACTGATTGATTGCCAGTATTTTCCATCGCATCGTGAGTGCTGGATGCCGTCGACTTTCCCGGCGACAATTGTTTAAGCGCGCTTGTCATACGGCGTTCACTGTAGTCAAACCATTGCGCTTCAAAGGCGTGCAGCACCTCCCAGCTAAACTCTTCTGCCAGCTTGAGAATTTCCTGCTCGCCGATGCGGGCGGCGCCGATCATTGCCATAAAATCACCGTGCCACTGCTTGGGTGCCCGAATGCGTAATTGACAGAGTCGAACAATATCCTCAATGGACTGATAGTTTTCCTGCACTTTAGTGGCGGCAAAAATTAACGCGCCTTCCTCGTACACATCTTTGGCATTGCCGTGATAGGTGGTTGGCACAGAGTTTCCGATGTCTGCCTGGTGGGCTTTGGCGAGCACGGTAAAATGGTGTTTGCCCTGTTCGTCAATCACGGGCACGAGCAGGGTGTGGTCAGCGGCGTGTGAACAGCCGTGGTAGGGGGAGTTGTGCAGGAAGGCGTCGCCGCGTTTCAATTTGGGGTGATAGGCCTTCATCGTGGCGGCCATCAGGTCTGGGCCGCTCAATACGTGAATCGGTAAACTCTCGGCGGAACTGAGCAGCTCGTCGTTGTGCGTGACCACGCAGCATGAGAAATCTCGAGCGCGGTTGAGCACGCCGGAACGGCCAGTGCGCAGAAGTGTATTGCTCATTTTTTTTGCAACGCCTTCAAAACGGGTATTGAGAATTGAGAGTTGCGCGCCGTCCAGTAAATGTGTGTTCTTCATGGCTCAGTTCCCTCGGGTCTGACGGTTAAGTTACCGTTGGCGCTCAGGTGAAAGCGCGCAGGCGGGTCAATAACGATGGTAGAAAAAGGGGACTCCACAATGGCGGGACCATTGAATGTTTGGTCGACCACCAATGTTTCTATTTTGTAGACGGGCGTATCAACGCTGCCAACACCTTTGAAATACGCAGGGCGCGTGGTCAATTCGCTTATCTGGTCATTAGTCTTTACGCCATCGATAACACGAGCCACTTTATTCGGTCGAATACGACAGCTCACTTTTGCGGCCCAATTAACAATTTC
>CAJWCA010000305.1 GCA_913020395.1 uncultured Cellvibrionales bacterium
CGGTGTACATTATCTCCGATATGAAGCGGGGGATTACTATGTCTCTGGAGTGATTACAGGCGTGACGCCGCCACTTCACTATGACTTTAAACACTATCGTCATAGTCCGCGTAGCTTGAGGCAGTCTTTTTTAGACAAGGGTTGGAGCAACGTTATTGCTTTTCAAACCCGCAACCCGGTTCACAGAGCGCATGTCATCATGACCAAACGGTTGATGGCTGAAAATGACGCTAACTTTGTTATTCATTCGGCCGTTGGTATTACCAAACCCGGCGACCTCGATCACTATAGTCGTGTACGTTGTTACGAAAAGGTGCTCGCCCATTTTCCTGAAGACACTGCTTGCCTGAGCCTGGTACAGCTAGGTATGCGCATGGCGGGTCCTAGAGAAGCGTTATGGCAGGCCATTATGCGCCAAAATTTTGGATTTACGCATTTCATCGTAGGCCGAGACCATGCAGGCCCTGGCCGAAACAATCGTGGAGGAATTTTCTACGACGTTGAGGCTGCGCAGAAATTGGTATCCAGTTTCCAGAACGAGCTCGCGATAACGATATTAGCAGCGCCGTTTCTACGTTATGTAAAACAACGTGGGGAGTTCTGTGAAGAGCATCAATTGCTGAAAGGCGAAGAGGGTTTGTATGTCTCTGGCGCGGAATTGAGACAGATACTTCAGTCGGGGGAGCAAGTACCTGAGTGGTTTGCCTACCCAGAAGTGGTTGAAGAGCTCTATCACACCTTACCGCCTCGCTCCCGTCAGGGATTTACAGTATTTTTTACCGGCTTGTCCGGATCTGGCAAATCGACTCTCGCTAACGGATTGTTCGTTAAATTGCAGGAAATAGGGGGGCGTAAGGTAACCTTATTAGACGGTGATATCGTACGCCAGAACTTATCCAGTGAATTGAGTTTTTCGAAAGAACACAGAGATCTCAATATTCAGCGCATTGGATATGTGGCCAGCGAAATAACGAAAAATGGCGGCATAGCGATTTGTGCGCCAATTGCGCCTTACACCGCCACTAGGCGCCGTGTTAAACAAATGATCGACCAAGAAGGCACCTTTATAGAGATCCATGTTTCAACACCTATTGAAGTGTGTGAGCAAAGGGATCGTAAGGGACTGTATGCAATGGCCCGGGCCGGTAAAATTAAAGGGTTCACGGGAATTGATGATCCTTACGAAGTGCCACAATCGCCTGCTTTAAGCATTGATACCTCTCAGCATGAAATGGAAAAAGCTGTTCAAATTGTGATCGATAAACTAAAGGACATCGGTGTGATTGCAAGATAGACTGGGTTTTAAACACACACGGACAACATTTTTCCCTCTTCAGCCCCCTAATGGCTAAATAAGGTCTAGACTAATACAAGACTAGGAACTGTTTAGTATTGTTATTGATCGCCTTTGGGGGCCCTCCACAATTTATGGATAAAGTCCTAATTATTGAAGATGCAAAAGCCTTCAATCAGATGCTCGTGCATGCGATTGAAGAAAATACGCCATTTGATTGTGTCTCTGCTTATAGTCTGGCCGAAGCTGAAAAGATACTGTTTAATCACGCGGCAGATTTTTTCTGTGCAGTCATAGACCTCAACCTGCCCGACGGGCCAGACGGCGAAGCGGTTGATCTGGTTATCGACCACCCAAATATTGCGCCGATTGTATTTACGGGGCAGGTGAGCGCATCTTTACGAGAAGACTTTGTTCACAAGCGTATCGCTGACTATGTCCTGAAAGAAGGACAGCATAACATCAGCTACATAGTGTCTCTTATCCAACGTTTATATAATAACGCAGCAGTAAAAGTGCTGGTTGTTGATGATTCTTTAACGGCGCGGAATCAATTAAAACGTATGTTAGTGACTCAGAGGTTTGAGGTGCTATTGGCCTCGTCTGGCGCTGAAGCTCTCAGCGTTGTTGAAGCAAATCCCGACATTCGTATTGCGCTGCTAGACTGTTTCATGGATGAAATGGATGGTTTTCAGCTCACCAGCTCGCTTCGCAAAAAATACGCTAAGGATGAGTTGGTCATTATAGGGGTGTCCAGTCAGGGTGGGCATGCGATTTCTGCCAGATTTATAAAAAGTGGCGCCAATGATTTTTTGTTAAAACCTTTTCAGCCGGAGGAATTTAATTGTCGTCTGAATCAAAATGCTGAATTCATGGAACAGTTTTTTGCCTTAAAACAAGCCAATGAGCAAAAAAATGAACTGCTGGGGATGGCGGCCCACGATATAAGGGCTCCTTTAGCTATTATCAGCAATGCAGCCGATATGTTGTTGAAAAAAGACCTGAAGCCCGACCGTCAGTCTAGCTTGCTGGACATGATTGGGCGCAGTAGTAAAGATATGCTCGCCTTATTAGATGACTTGTTAGATGTGTCGGCTATCGAAAGCGGGCAAGTTGAAATTGAAACGGAGCAGGTCGACCTGGCAGATTTATTGGGAACCCAACTTGAATATTACCAAATTGCCGCAGAAAAAAAATCAATGGGTTTTATGTCTGACCTACCTACTACGGCTCAATGTGCAGTAGACCCAAAACGCATCAAGCAGGTTATCGATAACCTGTTGAGCAATGCAATCAAATACTCGCCACTCTCTTCTGAGATTGTCGTTACGCTGAAAGATCAGTCCGATAGCTGGCTAATAAGCGTCAAAGACCAGGGGCCAGGAATAGAAAAAGAGGATGTGTCCAAGTTATTTGGAACGTTTCAAAAACTGAACAGTAAAACAACCGCCGGGGAGAAAAGCTCAGGGCTGGGATTGGCTATTTGTAAACGCTTGGTTGAAGCCCATAAAGGAGATATTGGTTACAGAGACAATGAGGCGGGCGGCAGCTGTTTTTATATCAGTCTGCCGAAATAATTTTCTATTCCCTCACCGCAAGCCTTTAAGAATGACGATGTTCCTTTATGCGATCGAGAATCGGGGCTATTTCCGGTTTGTTCAAAGTCAGTTCTTCTTCTGTTAAACCGTCCAGTTCATGGGGAAAAACCAACCACTGATCCGATGAGTGCACGTAATAGTCTGGCTCTATATCCGTTCTATTGTTAGCAGGTTTGAAGTAGGGTGTTGCCACTCTAACTTCAGGCATGTTTTTCTTACAGGCTCGTTTTAGGTCGATGATGGTTTGATTGACACTAAGACCCGTATCAAACACATCATCAACGATCAGCAAAGTGTCTTCGGCATGAACACGTTTAATGAGATAGTTTAAACCGTGCACTGTGACTTCTCGGCCGCGCTGCCCAACACCCTCATAGGATGAGGTGCGAATAGCGATGTGATCGGATTCAACACCTAGCAGGCTCATCAGCTCTTGTACCGCAATGCCAATCGGCGCGCCACCACGCCAAACACCTACAATGTAATCTGGGCGATAGCCACTTTCGAAGACCTTGAGTGCCAAGTTGAAGGACTCGGTCAGGAGTTCTTGTGCGTTTATGTAGGTTTTTTCCATGATGCTTCCGCGTTAAGGGTTTTCAAAAGTCGCCTATTGTAGCGAGGTCTCAGCCTCGCTTCCAACATTCTCTCACTTGATTTGTGCGCCGGAGTCGATCCATTGGCCGAGCAGCTTGCGTTCGTCTTCTTGCATTTGGGTTTTATTCATAAACGGCATGTCCTGATTGCTAACAGAGCGAGCTTTGATACGAGGTGCCCAGCGTTGCATTTGTTCGAGCTTGTCCAGTACCACGCCACCTGGGGCGATTTTGAAGACATCATCACTCGCCTTATCTGAATGACAGGTAGCGCAGCGTTCGAGGATGATGCTTTCCGCCTGCGCACTCAGCGCTTTGCTGTCGATCGGCTTAGATTCAAGTGCTGTTTCGCTCGGTTCAGGCGCAGCGGGTGCTAAGGCGATAGCCAGTAGGAAGGTCGCCAGAGCGGCCGCAATAAGAATGAAAGGTTTATTAATCTGTTTATGGGCCAAGACAAAATACTGCCGAGCTAAGGCCGTGATGGCCACAATTACCAATAAGATAATCCAGTTAAACTCATGGGCATAGGTCATGGGGTAGTGATTGCTGATCATAATAAAAATCAGCGGCAAGGTCAGATAGGTATTGTGGGTAGAGTGCAGTTTCGCTTTCGCCCCCCATTTTGGGTCTGGCTGCTCGCCGTTTTCAATCGCGGCGAGGAGAGCACGCTGAGAGGGCATGATCACTCGAAACACATTGCCCGCCATGAGTGTACCGATAACCGCGCCAAAGTGGATGTAGGCGCCGCGACCGCTGAACAGGTGAGCTAAACCATAGGCTAAGCCGGTGCCGGCGGCGATTAGGATAATGGCAATAACGACGCCGTTTTTCCCCAGTGGGCTTGAGCACAACAACTCATAGAGTACCCAGCTGCCAAAAATACACCCAAGACCAATAGAAATTGCCTGAAACGCAGACAAATCAGCGACGCGTTTATCAATCAGGTAGGAGTCTGCGCCTAGGTAGTAGATTACGGATAGCAATACCATTCCTGTCAGCCAAGTGGAATAAGCTTCCCACTTAAACCAATGCAGGGTTGTGGGCATTTCTTCGGGTGACAGCTGATATTTTGCCACCTCATAAATGCCCCCTCCATGAATGGCCCACAAATCACCTTTAATCCCTTTGTCGGCTTTCCATTTTGGTGGTGTCTGCAGGCTGTTGTCTAGCCAGACAAAGTAAAAGGAAGCGCCTATCCAGGCAATGCCTGTGATCACGTGCAACCAACGAAATATCAGACTGAACCAATCAATTATATACGTTTCCACTAGTGTGTCCCTGTTGCGTCGCGGTCATGTACGAGCTTGCCCGCCGACCAAGTTTGTTGAATGGCGCGATCGTCACCCAAAATTGAAAAAACAAAAAGTTGTTCGAAAAGGCTTTTGCATTTGCTTAGGCGAAATTCCATTAGCGGTGTGCAGGCTTTGTCTAAGACGATAAAGTCCGCTTCTTTTCCGGATTTGAAATTGCCTATTTTATCGCTGAGATCTAAAGTTTCAGCGCCACCCAATGTCGCAAGATACAAACCTTTGAACGGAGACAGTTGTTCACCACGAAGTTGCAAAACTTTATACGCATCGTTTAGTGTCTGTAAAATTGAGAAACTTGTGCCACCACCGACATCGGTCCCTAAACCCACGTTGACATCACAGCTCGCGGCTTTACTTAGGTGAAATAAGCCGCTACCTAGAAACAAGTTTGAGCTGGGACAAAAAGCTACGCCTGACTGTGTTTCTGCCATACGCGCCCATTCATCATTGTTCAGGTGTATACAGTGGGCAAAAACGCTACGTCGCCCGAGCAATCCTGCCTGGTCGTAGGTGTCTAGGTAATGTTCGCAGTCTTCAAATAGTTCAGCGACCCATGCGACTTCGTCCAAATTTTCAGACATATGAGTGTGCATATAAACACCGGGATGTTCTGCCATGAGCTGGCCCGCTTTTTTGAGTTGCGCTTCTGTCGATGTGGGGGAGAAGCGGGGTGTCACGGCGTA
>CAJWCA010000306.1 GCA_913020395.1 uncultured Cellvibrionales bacterium
AAATCGACGAGCCGTTATATCCATTACCGACCGACACGCGGGCAATTGCTCAGCGATCATCTCAGCAGACAGTTCAACCAGAACCAGCGCCGAGGCTTCAAGCGGCTCAAGAAAACCCGCAGACAGGCCAACAGCCACACAATTGTTCTGCCAAAACAATTTTCTGTGCCCTGACTGGATGGGTATCTTTCGGGCGCTCAATTTTTCAAATTCCGGACCCACATAGCGGCGCAAAGTATCCTCTGCTTCGATCTCACTTGTGTGCCGACTGGAATAAACATAACCCACGCCCCGGCGATTACTTAACCCTATGTCCCATACCCAACCGGCATCTTGACCGGTGGAAATTGTGTGAGAGGCAACAGGGCTATCTTTGTGCTCATAAGGCACCTGTACCGCTATTGCTTGATCTATAAACAAGACATCACTTCGGTCGACAAACGGTATTTCGTAGTGCTGCCCCAAAAGCAGTGAACGAAATCCGCTGCAATCGACAAAAAGATCCCCTTCAATTTGGCACGTTTGCCCGGATTCGGAATCAACAATTTCTACCGCGGCGATATCACCATTCTCTGCCGATAAAATGCCGGTGACATCTGCTTGAATATGTTTGACACCCAAACTCGATGTGCAGTGTTTTTGCAAGAATCCGGCGAATTTTCCCGCATCCAGATGATAGGCGTAATTGGCGACAGAGGCGAACTCGGGTGTGGTAATTAACTTGGGCGCCAAACCCTGTTCACAGGCGGCCTCCTGAAAACATACAGCCTCGGAAAAAGACTGCTCAGCACAGTGAGTCTGCCAATACCTTGACAGATCCCCCTTCTGAAATCCCTGGGGTAACATCAGGGGATGGTAGTAGAAGTCATCCTCCTGCCCATCCATCCACTTGGCAAACTTTGCACCCTGTTTGAAACTGGCATTGCACTCACGGAAGAAATCAGTTTCCGACACACCCAATTTCATCAAGGTTGTACGCATGGTGGGCCAGGTGCCCTCCCCAACCCCGACAATGCCAATTTTTGGCGACTCAACCAGAGTGACCTGGATTCCAGCGCCCTCTCGCCCCTGATGCTCAGCGGCAATACGTCCGGCGGCTATCCACCCGGCAGTGCCGCCTCCCACAACAACGATTGATTTGATTGCTTTGTTCATATCATCACCGTTTAACGCCCTTGCACTCCAAAACCAAAAACGGGCCACCCATTAAAGGGCGACCCAGGGAGAGCAATTAGGCCCTACTGACATTAAAAACTTGCACTGATGCCCAATGCAAAACGTCGACCAGCATCTTCAGCTAATAAAAAGTGGTTGCTGAAACGACCGTGTTTTGTCACAACTTCTTCAGTAATATTAGTCACTTCGAAGAAAGCTGTTACATTTTCGCCCAGATCGTAACTACCGCTCATGTCCCACTGTTCATAGTCATCAACGTTAGTCACACCGTCACCATTACTCTGTGTCAATGATTGCAGGAATTGATCACGATAGTTGTAAGCCAGGCGAATCTGGAATGGTCCTTTTTCATAAAACCCTACCAGGTTCATGGAGTCGCTCAGTCCCGTTACCGCAAACTTCTGAGTGATGTCCGCAGCATCCAGTTCAGAGTCACTATCGACCAAGGTGGCATTAAATATCAAACCAAAACCTGTTTCAGCGAAAGTGTGCTGGGCGGCGAATTCAATACCCGTCACTTCTGCATCATCACCATTACTGGGCAAGGTGGTTGTGAACACAGCCACACCATCGCTAGCATCTGGCGCATCCACGTTATCTCCGGTAGAGGGGTCTGTTAAAAGACTGCCATCTGCGGTCACGAAGGTTTGATCTGCAGTGCCGTTAACGATGAAGTTTGAAACATTTTTCTGGAAATAACCCAGAGAAACGTAGCTTGCATCGTTATAATAATACTCAATAGAGAGATCTACGTTATCAGACAAGAAAGGCTTCAGCGCGGGGTTGCCGGAGGTCGCCGTCAAGTTCCCCCCCTGTCGCGTTGTGCCGATAACGGTCACTGGCGCCATGCTTGACAAGGTGGGCCGAGTCAAGGTTCTCGACGCCGCAAAACGTGCAATAATCTCTTCTGAAATATCGAGCTTAACACTCATATTCGGCAATAGATAATTGTAATCGGCATCGGCGCTGATCGCTGAGGCGGCACCAAAAGAGGAGACCATTTCTGTCTGATCCAGAATCGTCAACATCTCTATGGGAGCCTCGGTACCACTGACCGTAACCTCAGTGCTTTCATAGCGAACACCCGCGGTAGAGCTCATGGTCATGCCCGCAATTTCACCCGCAAAATCCAGTTCAAGATAGGCGGAGAATGTTTCTTCTTCAACCTCAAAAGAGTTGTCTCTGCGAACCGCATCAAAGTTGGCTCCACTGGTGCCCTCAAGGAAGGCAAACTGCTGTTCACCATCGTGGCGCAGCCATACGGTGGGCGTTCTGCCACTGCCACTGATCCCGCTCAGAAAATCACTACCGGCATCAAACAAGCTCATAAATTCGTCGGGAACATCCGGTGAATTGGGGTAGCCACAGTAAACACAGTGAATGCCAACACCTTCGTTATCCCAGCGCTCCATAGACTTGGTTTCACTGGAGAACATTGCTCCGAATTTGGCATTGACGATACCAATGTCGGCTCCTTCACTCCAAACGCCGTCCATACGGAACTGATCAACGTCATCTTCAACCGCCCAGCCACGACGCAACATAACGTGTGCACGTCCATTGGCCGGATCCAGATAATCGGATACTGGGCGCACAATGCCTTCACCATCTTCTATTGCAGCGGCGGCATCCTGGAATTCACTGGCCCAGGGTAGTACTGCATCGTCTACCTGGAAACGAACCCGGTTAGCGTAACCAATCAGTGAGAGTTGATCGCCCCCACCATTATTCGCTTCTCTTTCGGCGGAAGACGTATTGGCATCAAAGATCATGTAGAGAGAATCATTAACATCCCAACGCACATTAAAACCCAAAGACGTTGTTTCAGTGAGTCGATCAAATTTCTTAGCGTGGAAATCAGTTGCCAGACCCTCTTCCTGATACATATCGATCACTGTGCCATTGGCGTCGGTTACGGCGTTTTCAACGTTCGGGCCGGTAAACCAGTGACCATAGGAGGTTGCGTCAGTTTCAATGTCAAAATCGGAATAAAGTGCGTCGACCGTCAGTTCAAGGCTATCTGAGGGAGCAAACTGTAGAACCAGGTTAGCATTGGTTCTTGTGCGCTCTTCAAACGTGACTTTAGTATCGTAGTTACGCGCAGAAAACACATTGCCGTCATGTCCTGCCCCGCCATTGAGTTGCGCATCGGGGATGCCTACATTCTCAAGCCAGCCATCGGTCTGGGCTTGATTAAGTCGGGTATTGCTCTCTTTTCGGGACACTGCCAACAAAACGCCAACGGTGTCATCTGCAAAAGTATTACTAATCAAACCAGAAAACTCTGGTGTAGTTTCTTCACTATTTTCGTCGTACAAACCTTTGACACTGCCCACGGCTTTAAAACCATGCAAATCAAAAGGTCGTGCGGTTGTGACATTGACCGTTGATCCTATGCCACCAGATTGTTTTGTTGCTGAGGATGTTTTATGTACGTTGATGCTTCCAACCATCTCAGATGCCAGAGTATCAAAGCTAAACGCACGGGTTTGGTTTTCGGAGGCAATTTGACGACCATTCACCAGCACGGTGTTAAACTGTGGACCAAAACCACGCACGGTGATTAACTGGCCTTCACCGCCTGAACGGTCAATGGATACGCCAGTAATACGCTGAAGCGATTCGGCAACATTCTGATCGGGGAATTTACCAATATCCTCTGAAGAAATGGCGTCAACAACACCCGACCCATCGCGCTTTACGTCCATGGAACGCTGCAGACTGCCACGAATACCCTGCACTACCACTTCCTCCAGGGTATTGGCAAACGCTTTATCGGCATCTGAGGCCTGGGCAGACAGTTCCTGCGCAGCCGTCATTGTGGTTACTACCGCCAGAATGGCGCTCGATAATTTCTTTTTCTTATACATCGCAACTCTCTCTCTTAGTGAAATCGCCCTTAGCGATCTAACACAAGGGTTAAACGTTTTTGTTTAACCCTCATTCCCATCGCGCGAAACTGTCATAATTGGTTTAATAATTATTTCGCTCGGGTTAAGACGTTAATAGGATTTAAATCCGTTCCAAAAAAAATATTATTTTGGAAAATAAAACACTAAACAAAAAAAAACGCCTTCATTGAAGGCGCTAGAAAGTTATAAAAAAACGAACTGAGATATGTAACTTAATGACGAGCAGAGATGACAACGTGACCGGAATTTAATTTTTCAACTTGAATAGGTAAAGTCTGAGACAGCATTTCAGGAAAAAACCTTAACTGATCGGTGCGCACAGTGGCTGTCACTTTCAGCTGCGATAAACTGTGTGATTCCAACGATACCTCGCCATCATAGTAGCGATTTATATCGGCGATTACATCGACCAAATTCGCATTTCTGTAAATTAGTCTTCCACTACGCCAGGCACTCAACTCATTTTCTGTAATTGTCTGCACCGGCTGAAACACGTCAGAATTTAACCGCGTGGTCTGTTGACCGGCTGTCAGAACAACAGGTTTTGTCTCGATCGAGGCCTGCTGCTCAGTCGCAGACATAACATTAACAATCCCCTCTAAAACAGCTACCCGAGTTCGCCCTTCCCGAGTGTGCACATCAAACTGGGTGCCCACAACTTTCACTCGAGTATCATTAGCATCAACCCAAAAAGGTCGTTCGGGATCTTTTGTCACCACAAAAAATGCCTGGCCAGACTCGAGGCGAACGTGGCGCTCATCAGCGTCGGCCCAGGTTCTCATTCTGGACTTCGCCCCCATCGTTACGCGACTGCCATCATCCAGCAAGACCTCTTTGATTTCACCCAGACCGGTGACATACACCTGGATACCGGTATCGCGCATTTGGGTGAGGTAAAACATCCCGGCAATCACTGCAACACCCGCCAAAGACAGAGCCATCTGGGGTACAAACCCCACATCAAAAATGCCGGTCACTTTTTGCGTAAAGGTCTTAACAGCGGAAAACATTGAGGCCCCGAAACGCGTCGAAACCGACTGTTGGAGCTTCACACCTTCTTGGCTTGTGGAAAGTTCTGCCAAGTCGTTCCAAATAATATCTAGCTGGCGATAGGCATCCTGATTGGCTTCGCTGCGCTGATGCCAGTGCTCAAACTTCTCTTTCTCCAGCTCTGAGACAGAACCCGACTGCATCAACGTGAACCACTCTCTGGCCTCAGCATTAACTTGATCAGAATGTTGCGTAAAACCTTGTTGCATAATCATATCCAGAACTTACTTCGTATTTGCTTGCAATGCTTTTTGACAATCTGCCAGAGCTTTAGCTATGTGTTTTCTAACGACAGATTCCGATAAATTAATCCGCCGTCCGAT
>CAJWCA010000307.1 GCA_913020395.1 uncultured Cellvibrionales bacterium
CAAAAACACAGGCTTACTACCTGACAGCTCGCAAGCGCTGGTGATTGCAGCCTCGATATCTTGTGTGCCCCACTCGGCGAGTCTGGGTTTTTTCTGCAGTGGCGTGTCGGAAATGCCCCGGTAGTCGAATGTCAGAACAGAGAATCGAGCCTCAACGAGATACTGGGCGAGGTGATGATAGAACTTTTTGGGCACGGCCAGTGCGGAGGCAATTACGATCAAGCCTAAGGTATCGCCCTCCGGTTGGTATAGTTTCGCAGGTAACTGAACACCATCTTCGCACTGTAAAAAAAGCTGACTCTCAGACATTCATATGGCTCGCTTTTCTATGGGGGAACTCACTCGTGAGCCAGGAGGCGACAGTGGTTTTGCCCTGGCGATCAGATCACTGCTGCAGTTGGGGCAGCTTGTAGAAAACCGGTGGGAAGTTGTGTCGCAGAATGAGCACTCGAATAAATAGTGCCGAGACTCTGCGCGGGTCAGTTGCGAGGCGTTCAGTGGCGAATTCAGTTTTAGCACAGTGTTTGCTCCGGTAGCGTTATGGAGAGTGTCATGTTAAATGGCAGCTTTATCTCCATTGACATACCGTTGGTATGTTTAATTCTTTTGGTATTAAAGTCAAGTGAAATACGCTAAAGTCCAGTTTTTAGTTGGGGTTCTTTGTCCGTGAATACACCAAATCCTGCCAGTCGGCGCCAGGAATATGCTGCACAAACGCGACAGGCGCTGATCGATGCCGCCTCTTTACTGTTTGCCCAACAGGGCTTTCGTAAGACCTCGCTGGCCAAAATCAGCGAGCGGGCCCGTGTAACTAAAGGCGCGCTTTACCATCACTTTCAAGATAAGGAAGAGATTTTCTGTGCCTGTTATCGACAGCAGGTCGATACCATGGCTTCGTCGCTGGGGGCTATGGAGCCCTCGCCCGACCCCTGGGACACAATGTGGAATCGCTGTCGGGCCTTTTTGGCCTACGGGCGTGAACACAGAGCGCCCACCATTAGTTTGCAGGAGGCGATTTCGGTATTGGGGTGGGAGCGTTGGCGTGCGATCGACACTGAATACACAATGGGTTTAGTTAATAATGCCATTGAAGAGTTGGTGAGTCAGGGGATTTTTAAACCCTACCCTGTACCTCTGCTATCCGATCTGCTCTACGGTATTCTGGTGGAGTGCTCGATGAGTATTGTTCGCGCAAAAGATAAACCCAATGCGTTCGAAAACGCGGAGCGTTTGCTGTTGGATATGTTGTTGGGTTTGAAGGTTGATGGCCGACAATAAACGGCAATATGGCGGCTAAGCTATATAAAATGAGACCTGTTTCATGCCCTTTGCTGCGCAATTTGTCAGGCTCTGGACAGGCATGGAAATCGCTGTAAGAATGGCTGCAATTCAATTACCAACCGTGAACGCAATACTCATGCAGTGCTACCTGAAACCCATCACCCGATCTTTGCTTTTAGCGGGGCTACTGTCTAGCGCCTCTCTTTCTGCACACAGCCCGATGTTCCCCGATAACTTCAAATACGATGACAGTAATGAGGGTGAACGAAGGGTGTCTGCCAAGGGGGCCGAGTCTTCTTCCTTACCCGCGAATCTTTGTAGTGAGGGTCTGGCAGGTGACTACCCTTGTCGCAATATCGATTTCCAGTCACTGATGACGCCAGAAGATCTCAACGCGGCGGGTGGTAATCTCAATGATATCTGGGGGTGGAGTGACCCGTTAACGGGGCAGGAAATTGCCATTGTGGGTAGAGAAGGCGGCATATCTTTTGTTGATGTCACCACACCGGATGCACCCGTATTGTTAGCATTTTTGCCTGCTCACGGAGGTGGCGCCGATGCCTGGCGTGACGTCAAGGTGTATCAGGATCACGCCTTTGTGGTGGCCGATGGTAATGGCAACAGTAATCACGGTTTACAGGTGTACGACCTCACTTTACTGCGGGATGTCACGCCTGGCAGTACTGTGACAGAAACCTCCCATATGGGCGGTTTTGGCGCGGCTCACAATATTGCCATTAATGAAGACAGTGGATATGCCTATGTATTGGGTTCGGATCAATGCAGCGGTGGTCTTTTTATGGTGGACATAGCAGATCCTGCGAACCCTGGTTTTAGCGGTTGTTTTTCTGCTGATGGTTATACACACGATGCACAGTGTGTGACTTATCGCGGACCGGATACGCCTTATTTCGACCGAGAAATCTGTATTGCCTACAACGAAGACTCCATTACGGTGGTGGACGTAACCGACAAATCCAATCCTGCGCAATTGAGTCGGGAAACGTATACGGGTTCTCAATACACCCATCAGGGTTGGTTTCTCAGTGATAATCATACTTACCTGATAATGAACGACGAGCTTGATGAACAGAACCTGGGTATCAATACAACCTCGTTTATTTATGACGCCAGTGTGCTGAGCGATTTACAGCAAACGGGTACCTATATCGCATCGACGTCTTCAATTGATCACAACCTTTACAGTCGTGACGGCTTGGTATTTGAAAGTAACTACCGCTCGGGTTTGCGTGTGCTGGACGGGAGTCAGGTCGCGGCGGGACAGCTCTCGGAAGTGGCTTACTTCGACACCATTCCCTGTTCAGACACTGCGCAGTTTTCCGGGTCCTGGAGTACTTATGTGGGCTTTCCCAGTGGTAATGTAGTCACCAGTGACGTCGGTAACGGTTTGTTTGTGCTCACCCCGGATTGGACGGCAATAACATCAAACAACCCTCCAGGGGCGGGAGCTCCTGCCACTAGCCCTCTTTGCGACACCGGTTCGGGCGGCACGCCAACACCAAGCCCTTCTTCTTCAGGCGGTGGCGGCGGTGGTGGCGGTTCAATGCCCGGATTGTTGTTTATTGTTTTATTGCTCTCAGGGCGCCTGATGCGTTCACGCCGCCAGTGACGTGGCGTGTTGTAGTCGCCCTCAGCTTTACAGCGCTGACCCTGCTCTCACCCTCCAGGCTGGTAGCCCAAGCGCATAATGTCATGTCTCAGGGGCACCACAAGCTTCTGGAGGCGGATTCGACGGCCAAGCAAGCCAGAGAGGCTATAAAGCAGAGCAACAAGGTCAGGAAGGCGCTGGGGCGCTATCGATACGAACTGTCGCAGTCCGACACTGCAGAGGCTCAGTCCACACTGCGGCAGGCCATTAGTGATCACACGCTGCAATTACACCACTGGGAAGCTCAGGGGCTGAAGCTGCGTCAGGACTCTGCCGTGCAAAAAACAGAATCGCTAAAACTTTTGCGGGCAGGCATGATCGCAAACTGGTCGTCCTGGATTTCTCAGCCAGGCCCGTTGCGAGGTGCTGAGCTCACTAGCCCCTTGGACAATCGTTCACACAACTCACCGCAGCGAAGTGTGCACCGCAATATGCCCACACCCCGTTCGGACACAGAGTTGCAATCCGCAGAAGGCATGTCTTTGCAAGTGAGCGCTCTTGCGGGGCAGCAGTTGCCGGAAGGGCTCGATACAGGTTCCTTCAGTGTGTCACGGCAACGAAAAATATTTGCACATATCGAACTGATTCAGGATCGCAGTCAGTTTGTGCCTATTAATCAACTTCACCGCTGGCGCTTGATTCTCAGTTCGCTGGACGGCGAAGCAATCACTGACGGGCAGGTCCGTTTTGGTGGGCACATGCCTGGCCACGTTCACGGCTTACCTACACAGCCGATTATTGAAGCGGGTTCGGCGCCGGGTGTTTACGAGATATCCGGGGTAAAGTTCCAGATGGGTGGCTGGTGGGTTATTGAGCTTGAGCTGGAAACGTCGGTGGGGAGTGACAGTGTTAGGTTTAATGTCGTTCTTTAACGCCCTGCGAAGACGGCCGCAGCCCCTTTTGCGGTCACTTGCCTGTTTGCTGTTGGCGAGTTTTGCAGGCCCTGTGACAGCGCAAGGCGCTCATGCCGACCCCTACGCCTTTACTGTTGCAGATCAGGCCTTTCTCTCTCAGTTTACTTTGAAGCAACTTCCGCCTCTGCCGTCTGCACCTGGAAACTTGCAAGCGGATAATCCCGCGGCTGCCGAACTGGGGCGAGTATTGTTTTTTGATAAAAAACTGAGTGCCAATGGTGAAATATCCTGCGCACACTGCCATCAGCCAGAACGGGCCTTCACCGACGGTTTGAGCGTGCCGCAGGCGCTGGGCAAAGGGCGTCGAAATACACCCAGCTTGCTGGGCGCGGCCTATAGCCCCTGGCAATATCGCGATGGTCGCAAAGACAGCTTGTGGGCTCAGGCCTTGGCCCCTTTGCTTGATGAAAATGAACATGGCATGACAAGGCAAAATGTCGTGGCTGTGATTGAGGAAAATTACCGACAGGACTACGAGGCGATATTTGGCCCGCTGAGTTCTGTGTCTCAGGTTTTCGCCAATGTGGGTAAGGCAATTATGGCCTATGAAAGATTGTTGATACCAGGCGCCTCTAAATTTGATGATTTTGTTGATGCTCTTGCGGAGCCTGCATCCAAACGAGCAGTGCTGAGTGCCAATTTTTCATCACAAGAAGTGAAAGGTTTACGTTTGTTTGTAGGTAAGGCTCGTTGTGCGAGTTGCCATAACGGCCCTCTGTTTACTAATTCGGAGTTTCATAACGTGGGCACGCCGGAGGCCGATGTTCAATCGGTCGATCTAGGGCGGTATAGTGGAATAGAAGGTCTCAGGGAAGATGAATTCAGTTGCCTTTCCGCTTGGAGTGATGCAGCGCCCGAGCAATGCTTGGAATTAAAGTTTCTAAAGCGGCAGGGGCCGGAATTGGTCGGTGCGTTTCGAACGCCAAGTCTGCGCAATGTGGCACTCACGGCACCTTACATGCATGCGGGGCAGTTTAAAACGCTGGAGGAGGTTGTGGCACACTACAATAAACCTACTCCCCCTTTTTATGATCGGCAACAACACCCCAGTCGTCCTCATTTCGACATCACCCCTTTGGGGCTGGACGAGAAGGAGAGGTCTGCGCTAGTCGCGTTTCTAAAATCACTGAGCTCTAAAGAACTGACTCATTAAGGTCGGATGAGCGAGCTGGGTCCCTGGGGTTTCTTGCTAGAATGGCTTTCTTCGGTTTCTTTTGTTTCGGTTTGTTGTTTGGCACGAGCGCCTGGCGAGGGTTTTCTCAGGTCGTAGCCCGAAGTGAGAGCCTGAGCTTCTTTGGCGCCTTCTTTCATGAAGGTCATCGCCTCCATAATATTTAGCCCCAAATCTTTTAACTGTGACTGGAGCACCTGGTTGACCTCTTTTGACTCCCAGCCAAATTTTGCGGCTTGGCTGATTCGTTGGCCCAGCAGTACTGCTTTAACCGGTGGTGTTTGCTCTGAGCCGAAACTGGCTTCGAGCAGATCGCTGAGCTTCCACCGGGAACTTAGCTCCATCGATACGGCCTGAAACTCTTGGCCGCTCATGGCTTTAAAGGCACTTTCAGGAGAGTGATTGCCCGCGTTGA
>CAJWCA010000308.1 GCA_913020395.1 uncultured Cellvibrionales bacterium
GCCCCCATGATGGATTGGTCCGACAAACACTGTCGCTACCTCTGGCGCCTCATCTCCCGCAATGCCCTGCTCTACACCGAAATGGTCACCACCGGCGCCCTGATCCACGGCGACCGCGAACGCTTTCTGGACTTTAACTCCGAAGAAAATCCCGTCGCCCTGCAAGTGGGCGGCAGCGACCCACGGGAACTGGCCGCCTGTGCCAAGATGGCTCAGGCGTGGCACTACGATGAAATCAATCTCAACTGCGGCTGCCCCAGCGACCGAGTTCAGCGAGGTATGATTGGCGCCGTGCTAATGGCCCATCCGAATCTGGTGGCCGACTGCATCAAGGCCATGCAAGACGCTGTCGATATTCCGGTGACCGTAAAACACCGTATCGGCATCGACGATATGGAAGACTATCCCGGCCTGGTGGATTTTGTTGGCACCGTCGCCGAGACCGGTTGCTCAACCTTTATTGTCCACGCCCGCAAAGCCTGGCTCAAAGGCTTAAGCCCAAAAGAAAACCGTGAAATCCCGCCCCTTAAATACGATATCGTTTACGACCTGAAAAAAGAATTCCCACATTTGGAAATAATCATCAATGGCGCGGTCACAACACTAGAGCAAAGTGCGGAACACCTGCAATCAGTAGACGGTGTAATGATTGGCCGCGAGGCCTACCACAACCCCTACCTCCTGAGCGCGGTCGACCAAGAAATTTACGGCGATACCCACACACCCCTCACGCGAGATCAAATACTCGAAGCGTTCACTGAATATTGCGCAGAGGAAATTACCAAGGGCACCCGCCTGAACCACATGTCTCGGCACGTTTTGGGCCTGTATCAAGGCCAGAGAGGCGCGAGAATTTTCCGTCGCTACATCAGTGAGGAAGCCCATAAACACCCAAAAGATGCCGATGTGTTAATGCGCGCCCTGGCCTCCATGGTGCCGAGCCAAGCACCCATGAACGAAGATTAAAAGGACTGCATCATGTTTGATAAACTGTTTTCAATGTTGAAGTTAGACGACCCCGAAATCGCCACTTCAGAGAGCGAATCTAAAGGCTGGGCTTTAGCCGCAGCAGCGCTCATGGTTGAGGTCGCCAGTGCCGATCAAGATTTCGACAACGACGAGCTCGACGCCTTACTCGCCGTATTGAAAAGGGAATTTATGCTGACACCTGAGCAACTGGATGCGGTGGTCATCAACGCAAAACAACAAAGCAGCGAAGCAACCTCACTCTTTCAGTTCACTCGCCAAGTGAACGACGACTGCAGCCACGAAGAGAAATTTCGCCTTGTACTCGGCATGTGGAAAGTGGCCTACGCCGACGGCTCCGTGGATAAATATGAAGCGCACATTATTCGCCGTATCTCAGACCTGATTCACCTGCCAAACAGTCAGTTTGTACGGGCCAAGCAAGAAGCGAGGCCTGACTAAAAGAGACGGATATACGAAACACGCAGACCTAAACAGATCGAACGATCTCAATGAGTCAATATTAGACCCGAACTGACCCAATAAAAGCTTATATTTGGGTCAATTAGGCCCCTCTTCATTAGAGCTGGGCCGAGCACAAAATATCCCGCGCCACCTTTATCATTTACGCAAACCGAGGCACTACGAAAAATTAGCGGAAAAACTTAGTATCTTTATAAGGCAGCTTCATAAACCCAGAAACCCCTTCGCCCTCAATCAGACTCAGACTGTTCATAATATCGGCCAAACAGTCTGAAAATGCATCCACCTTGCTGGCGTCGAGCAACTTCAAATAGTTGTGAATTTTCAACTCTTCTTCCACGCTCTCAAAAATAATACAGCCCGTGTGGTGAATTTTATTCATTGCAGTAAGGCGTTCCATGATGACGTCGGGCAGCACCAACATCTCATCCGGATCGTCGCCATCTTCAAAATACGAGTGCAAACGACTCTCATCTTCTAGGTCCTGAATCTCACTGATTTCAAACGGTATAAAATCACTTGGACCAGCATTAAACAAAGCACTCGCTTCATCGCGCTCAATGTGGAGCGTTTTTCTCGCATCAAAAATGCAGGATTTAAACACGCCCTTTTTGTTAATCGCTTTGGCCAGGTAGACCATATTATTAACGGCGCCAATAAAGGCTGGTCGCAAACTTTCATCGGCGAGGTTCAAACTGGAGTCGATATACACACCATCATCCTGCCAGCGAATGGCCAAGCCACCCACCACTGGATAGCGCCCCAAATGAGATACTGCCGTGATGAATGCCTTTTCTGTATCCGCCATACCGGAGAGATAATTTTTGTAATATTTATCGAGCTCAGTTTTATCAACACTGGCGAAAGCCTTGGCCGACATCTCCTGTCGCAGGAAACTTTTACGCGAACTGTAGACCACGGTTTCTAAGGTTTGATCGGATTCAATCAGCCACAGAGGAACCAAAGGCTGTGTTTGATGTGTAGTCTCTCGAACTTCCGGCACAATGCGTTTCATGTACTGCATATTGGCAAACAGATAATCGCCCGCCTTCTTGCGCATGACGTCGTCATCACCCAGTAAGTTCGACAAGGTCCGTGCAAACTCAATCGGTAGACCTAGAGACTCCGGCCGAATCACATCCTTCCCAAAACGACTGCCCTGACCAGAGGCCAACGCATAGAGCGTACCCGCCAAACCCTGCTCATCAAAACGAGGCGAGGACAGATGACCTTTAAGTTGATCTTCACCGATAAAATAGACATCGCCCAATTTGGCATTGGTGTGTTGTAGATCGGCACTGAGCGCATTCAAACCGCCCGTATTGGTGTGCTGCCCCCGATGATCAAGCTGCGCAAATACCGCCGCTCCCCAGTCGATCAAGGAAACCGTTTCAACCTCGGGATCAAACACAATATTTGAGGGTTTTATATCGCCATGCACCAGTGGCGCACGCAACTTGAACGCTGCATCACTGCGAAGGCCGGCTAGAATTTCCACCATTTGTGCGGCAATTTTCAATACCAAACGTGCGGGGAGACGACCTTGCTGACGAACCAACTCATCCAAATCGACCCCACGGGCTCGCGACATCATCAAAATACTTTGGCCGCGCACACGCTGATAATCAATAAAAGCAGGCACTTTCTCTTGCTGTACCTGCGAGAGCATATAACCCTCTTCTTCTAGGCGCTCTTGGATTTTTTTGGCCAAGGTGATGCGCGAGAACTTAAAAACGTATTCCAAGCCCTGAGAGGACTGACCCGCAAACACAAAACCATAAGCGCCTTTGCCAATCAGTGAAATATTCTCATAACCCAAACGCTGCAACTGCACCTCACACAAAGACAACCAGTCTTTTAGTTTTTGGGCATCGCGATGACTGAGAAGATAAACGGACTGCTCTTCGTTGATGTAGAAATGCTGTAAATTTTCGCTTTCTAGAAGAGCCATAGTGTCGCTAAATATGTGGTGGATTCCCGCTTTCACGGGAATCTGGGCATGGAATGTAAACCTAGATCATATCAACCAACATAGAACTGGGTTTTTCTAGATACTGTTTCCAAAGATTACTAAAACGCGCCATGGTAGCCCCATCGATGACTCGATGATCGCCTGACCATGAGACAGTCATAATCTTTCTCGCAAGCACATTACCCTGCTCATCAAAACGAGGCAATATCTGCACACGACCCAAAGCAACAATCGCCACTTCAGGTTTATTGATGATGGGGGTCGCAGCAATGCCGCCAATGGCACCCACATTCGACAGACTGATGGTGCCGTTCTTCAAATCTTCGGGGTTGATTTTTCCACTGCGTGCACTTTCCGTCAAACGGGCAACTTCTTGAGCAATATCCAAAATCGAACGCTGCTGGCAATCTTTGACATTGGGCACCAACAGACCGGTTTTACCATCGACTGCCATACCGATGTTGTGACTGGATAAATAGGTCAGTTCAGTAAAGTCGGCATTGGCGCGGCTGTTGATGATGGGGTATTGCTTCAACGCGAGGGACATCGCTTTAATGAACAGAGGCATCATGGTTATCTTGATACCGTCGGCTGCGTAACGCTCTTTCAGCTCAGCCCGCAGTTCAGCGAGGTCGGTAATATCCACTTCATCGACATAGGTAAAATGTGGAATGGTGGCCACAGACTCGGCCATGCGTTCCGCCATAATTTTACGCACACCTTTGATGGCTTCAACACGGTCGCCCGTGTTTGTAGCACTCGGTGCGGGTGTCGCACTGGAGGCTTGCTCAGCAGGTGCGGATAAATAACCCAGCAAGTCTTCTTTTAACACCCGCCCGTCTTTACCCGTTCCCGTAACTGCACTGAGGTCGACCGCTTTTTCTCTAGCCATACGTCGAACGGCCGGAGTGGAAAGCACCTTACCCGTGGTTAAGTCTTCTGTTTCTAGGGCTTCCGGCGCAGTGTCTGTGGTCGCAGTGCTGGTTTGAACAGCTGGCGCAGGCGCCTCCGTCTTTGTGTCTTCATTCGACGATGTTTCATCTTCACCTTCTAATTCAATGGCAAATAAAGGTGTATGCACTTGGGCAATATCACCTTCACCGTGATAGAGGCGAGTCACTTTGCCGTGATACATTGAGGGAATCTCAACAATCGCCTTATCGGTACTGACGTCCACCACCACCTGATCTTCAGCAATGATGTCGCCCTCTTTCACTTTCCATTCCACCACTTCGCACTCGACAATACCCTCTCCGATGTCTGGCAAAATAAAATCTTTAATCATGGGAGCATCCTTCAGCTTCGAGCGAATTAATAGTTCATGGTCGACTTGATGGCTTCATACACTTTTAAGTGATCAACCATGTATTCTTTTTCCAGCGCCAGCGGATAGGGTGTATCCAATCCGGTCACCCGAGCGATGGGGGATTCCAACGACAGAAAACAACGCTGTTGAATTTCTGCGGCAATCTCACCGCCAAACCCGCCGGTGCGGGTCGCTTCGTGACTGATCACCAAGCGTCCCGTTTTCTTAACGCTGGCGGCAACGGTTTCCACATCCCAGGGAAGTAAAGAACAAAGATCAACCACCTCACAGGAGATGCCGTCGGCTTTGGCCAGCTCGGCCGCTTTGTTCACGACAATCATTTGCGCGCCCCAGGCAAGCAGAGTGATGTCTGTGCCTTCCTGCTGAACCACGGCTTTGCCAAGCGGTAATTCATAATCTTCTTCTGGCACTTCACCAACCGATGCACGATATAAACGCTTGGGCTCAAAGAAGATAACAGGGTTGTCATCACGAATTGAAGCAAGTAATAAACCTTTGGCTTGATAAGGATTACGTGGAATGACCACTTTTAAACCTGGTGTGTGAGCAAAATATGCTTCTGGCGATTGGCTGTGATATAAACCACCTGCGATACCGCCACCATATGGAGAACGAATAGTTAGTTTACCAACATCAAATTCATTACCACTACGATAACGGAATTTAGCGGCTTCATTAACTATTTGATCAAAAGCCGG
>CAJWCA010000309.1 GCA_913020395.1 uncultured Cellvibrionales bacterium
GGGCGGAGATTTTGTCGAGGCGTCCGGACTTTCCAAATGGAACGTATACTGGAGAGAAAAAGGCATAGACAATATGAAATAAACTAAAAATTCATCGATGGGAACTAAACCGTGAATAAAAACAAAGGATTTACCCTGATTGAAATATTGATCGTTGTGGCCATACTCGGTATTTTAGCGGCTGTCGCCTACCCGTCCTATCAAGACAATGTAAGAAAAAGCAACCGAGCGTTAGGGAAAGCAATACTCCTCACAGTTGCGACAAAAGAAGAGCAGTTTTTTGTCAACAACAATCAATATGCCACCACGATGGTCCAGCTGGGTTATGCGGCTAATACTTTTGGTATCAGCCAACAGGGTGACCCAGTTGCGGCAGGGGCCGGCATATACGACGTAAGCTTTAGCGCCTCTTCAACCGCCGCATTTACCGCACAGGCCGTTCCAAAAAATGACCAGGTAAATGACACTAAGTGTATGACTTTAACTTTAACCAACACAGGGGTTAAAACAGAAAGCGGCACTGCAAGCTCGGCCGCTGATTGCTGGTGAGGTTTAAGGTTGATTTAGTTTAATTAGGTTTGATGAGTAGAAAACACACAAATAAAAAACCCGCCTAATATGTGGCGGGTTTTTTACTGTTCAGCAGTTCATGTTTTATAGCTCTGGAATCTGCCCAATTCTCGCGACCATTTCAGTAATTATCTGCAAGTCCAACAAAAACTGTTCCTTCCGCTTAAATTCATTGGCATTGTGCCCGGTGTATTTCTCATCCGGCATCCCCAGCCCAAACTGAACACCATTGGGCAGATAATGAACGGAGGTGGCGCCAGAGGAGGACAAAAAGTCCCTTGGCATCGATAGGTTTTCCGTAGCAACATCCAACAGCGCATTCACCCAAACGCCTTTCGGGTTTCTGTACATCGGTTTGTTAAACTTGGTTTCCAGACTAAAGGCAACATTGCTTTTTGTTTTCCACTCGCCCAGCTTACTGCCCAGGTCTTTATCAATGTCTTCAACCGAACGCCCTACAGGAATTCGCAGATTCACAACCAACTGAAACCCATTAACGTCCATGCCAACGTAGGTGACGGCACTGGTCAGCGGCCCCATGAAGTCATGCTTAAAATCAATGCCCAGCACTTTGCCGTGGTAATCCAAGCCCCAATTGTCCGACACATATGTTGCCGCGTCGGTAATGTGATTGGATTTAAACACCGAGTGTTTCTGTGCAAACTCGATGAAGGTAAACAACCTTGAAACCGGGTTCACGCCAGAAGCTGGTTCTGAAGAGTGGGCGGAAACGCCCTTAACCGTTAGTTTCAGACCTCCGGCCATAGCCGCCGTTTCGATAGAGAAATTGTCACCTTTAGCGGCCACAAACTCATCGGCAAGCGCTTTGAGCTTTACAGTCAGTTTCTCTGGAGAAGCAGTAACAATGTCTACACTACTGGCAGATGGAATCTGGTTCTTCGCCATGCCGCCCACAACACTAACCAGCTCTGCTTCAGCACCACTTTCGCTTGTGCCTGCACGCAATGGAAAGGTTGTGGTAATGGTACTGCTACCCTTCTCAGCAATAACGACCGGGTAACCTCCGTCAATCGCCAGGTTGTATTTGGGTTTGGGATTTTTAGTGAAGTAATAGGGCATTGCCTCGCCGGTTGTCTCCTCGGTGGTATCCACCAACAGGCGGAAATCACGCAACAAAGAGATGCCCTCTTCCTTAATCACCTTCATGGCATACAGCGATACCACGATGCCGTTTTTGTCATCTTCAGTGCCACGGCCATACATGCGCTCGCCAATATGAGTCACTTTAAATGGATCCAGGCGGGTGCCGTCTTCAAGTACCCAAAGTGCAGGGTTCACCGGCACAACATCGGCGTGTGCGTGAATGCCCACTATCTCATCTGACGCACCGTCCAGAGAAATTTCATAAACCCGGTGGTCTACGTTACGAAAGGCCAGATTAAATTCGCCGGCAACTTTGCCAAGAAAACGGCTGAATTTGTGGAACTCAGGGTTTTCATGCTGAGGCAGGCCTTTCACCTGAAAGGTAGGTATTTCCACCATGCGGGTGAGCAACTCAATCGCTTCTTCCCCGTATTTCAGACGGGTGTAGATCCCCAGTAAACGCTGAATGGCATGAAGTTCATAGTCCTTCAGCTTGTCTTCGTTGCGAAAGCGCTTTACAGCGGTCGCAATTTTATTGTGGGAATCGAGCAGGTTTCCACCAGAGAGTTCCGCCAGAAACTGGTCAAAACGCGCACTGGATTTTAATGCCGTAGCGGCAATAATTTTTCCGGAGAGCTCGGGTGATAACTTCTCTGCCGATAAGCTTGGTTTTTCACCCGAGGCCAAACCCTTTTGGGGCACAGTCAAACAAAGCACAGAAGCCAGACAGGCTAAGGCTACACTATTCACAACCGCTTTCATCAAAATAATCCTAGTCTAAGACACAAGCGCCCTAGACTAGCATAATTGATTCAACACTCAACTTTTTAGAGGTTCAGCCTGCAAAAAAGCCTGGCAGTTACCCTGAGCGGGCGAACCGGACTCCAGCTGTTCACACTTCTGGTCCCGCGTTTGCTGAAGGCTGGCAATCACCTCTGAGTGCTCACCCGATTCATTCCAGGCCAGCAGGGATCGTGACATCCGCTGCATTCCCCGGGTATTGCGCTGGTGGTAATCCCCTCCAGACCTGAGCTCACTCAATACGGCAAGGGTCTGCATCTTGATTGCCTCGTCGTTGCCTGGTTGCATTTCAACCAAGCCCAACAGGTAGATAACACCCCACTGAATCCGGGTCGCGGGCCCCTCGGCTTCTCTGAACGCCCTGGCCAGCCACTCTACCGCCTCGTCTGTACGCCCTGCCTTCTGGGCCAAGCTAGCGATACTTACCATGAAATAGTAGGGTGTTTTAGATTGGCTTAAGGCGTCATTGAGCAGCGCCTCACCTTCCGCTTCCATTCCCGCATCGCTAAGTATGCCCCAGGACATGTTCACTACAGACTGGCGTTCGTAGGTATTTTTGATGCTGGCATCTGCCCACGCCAGGCGCGCCTTAATTTTCTCTTTCAGGGCAGCAGAGACTTCTCCTTCGTTATTAAACCGCTCTAGCCCCAGCTCAACATTTAATGGACCAAGACGCTCCATCAAAGGCAACTTATCATTGTCGGCCTGGGTCTGGACAGCGGCCAACCACTCGCCCTGCAGGGCGTCAGCGGGCACATCCTTAAGAGCGCCCAACACAGATTCAACCTCGTAGAAGAAGAAATCCAGATTGCCGTTCACCAGCTCCTGAATGGCCAACAACGTACTTAACTCCGCCAGCAACGACTGCTGCTCTTCCAGAGGCAGCGCCTCTTCTTCCTCTAACCCCGCGATCCTCATGTAAACATAATTCAGATAAAGGCGGGCTTTAACGTCCTGTAAATCCTCAGGACAGGCTTTATAGAGGGAATAAAATGCCTCACTAACACCTTCCTCTGGCAGCACTTTTTGATTGTCCTGACCCCAGGAGTAATAGGCCAGAAGACGAAAATCGTCTGCCTGTACTGCCTCACCGGCCAACACCGCTTCGAAGCTGGACTTCACGGGGCGCACATCTTTAAGAGTTAAATCGAGAACCTTGGTATAACGATCGAGTTCAAGCCCGCCGGGAATGCGGGTCATCTCTTCACCCTCTGGTGAAAAAACGATCAGCGTGGGGTATCCACGTACACCGAATTTCTCCCCCTGCTCCTGGGCATTGGGCTCATCTCCATCCAGATAAACCGGTACAAACAAGCCCGTTTTAGCAATGAAGTCTTGTTGTTTAAAAATAGTGGCTTTGAGCTGTGCACACGGCGGACACCATTCTGCCCCCCAATACAGTAAAACCGGTTTACCCTCAGTTTTAGCAGTCTGGAAGGCCTCATTCACAGTGCCTGGAAACCACTGGATACCCGCCGTTTTTTCGGCGTGGGCAGCTGCCTTGTCGGATGGGTTTGTGCCTGATGAAACATCTGGCGGTGTTTCACTACAGCCAACAGACAAAAAGATACTCGATGACAGCAGTGTCACCTTAAAAACATTACTCATTTTCAGGTCTTGTAGAGACAGCATAGGTTTTCTCGGCTCTATCGGTAATGGAGTCGCTTAAGCCCTGTATTCTTGTGAAATACAGACTTAACGATGACTGTGTTTGGTTCAACGGAGCAAGAATGGGCTCCACAGGGTCTCTTTGTCAACTCATGCGCTGCAGAGTTCCACCTGAGTAGAGTCTATGAGGGAGGCTGTGGGAGCCTGAAGCAGCCCCATTGAGCACTGCGACACTCAGCCAGGCACCGCCGTAGGGATAAAAAATAAGGCCCCAGAGAAGGGGCCCCGAATCAAATTTTTGGGGATAACAAAGAAGATATTCCTTACTACAGTGCCTTATTCTACATATGCATCGATTACATTCTGTGACAGACTTAACATTAGCTACAGCTATTAGCGGATATCTCCCAATGTCAGTACCTCTCCACGTATTAGTGATTGCCTATGTCTGGCCAGAGCCCAGCTCCTCGGCCGCAGGCTCCCATTTGCTGTCAATTCTGACCGAGTTTCAGGCGCAGAATTGTACAATCACAATCGCCAGCCCCGCTCAAGCCACGGAACAAATGGCCGATCTGGCATCACTTGGTATTGAGCGCAAAGAGGTTTTGTTAAATGACAGTAGCTTCGATGATTATGTGAAAGACCTGCAAC
Source organism: uncultured Cellvibrionales bacterium (assembly GCA_913020395.1). GTDB lineage: Bacteria > Pseudomonadota > Gammaproteobacteria > Pseudomonadales > Cellvibrionaceae > CAJWCA01. Next base: position 4,735 of record CAJWCA010000309.1, read on the forward strand.
CCGATATTGTTTTGTTTGACCGGTTTATGATGGAGGAACAATTTGGCTGGCGTGTTGAGAAGGCTTGCCCATCTGCAATGCGCATTCTGGATACCGAAGATCTTTTTTGTTTACGCCACGCCCGCCACGACCAACATAAAAAACAATTAGCCAACGAGAAACAGAGTGGAGAAGCCGTTCCAATTAGCGCCTCTGTGAACAGGGAGTTACTATTTACTGAGCTGGCGCAGCGAGAAATCGCCTCAATTTATCGCTGTGATTTGAGTCTGATCATTTCAGAGGTGGAGCTTGAAATACTTATCGATATGTTCAAGATCGACCCTGCACTTCTCATTTATTTTCCGCTTCAAGGGAAAAAACTCAGCACAATAGAGCAACAGACAAACCTTGGTTTCCTGGATCGGCAGCACTTCATTTCAATTGGCAATTTCCGTCATCCACCCAATTGGGACGCTGTGCTTTGGCTCAAAAACAGTGTGTGGCCTGAAATTAGAAAACACCTACCCGCGGCAAACCTGAACATTTATGGCGCCTACACACCACCTAAAGCAATGGCACTGCACAACCCCAAGCAGGGTTTCTTGATTCACGGCTGGGTTGAAGACGCCAATACCGTGATGAGCAACGCCAGAGTTAATATGGCCGCCGTTCGTTTTGGCGCGGGTTTAAAAGGAAAGATATTAGATGCTAT
>CAJWCA010000310.1 GCA_913020395.1 uncultured Cellvibrionales bacterium
ATATTGCGAGTGTATTGCTCGTGGCCTGGGGTATCCGCGATGATAAACTTGCGTTTTTCAGTAGAAAAATAACGATAGGCAACATCAATGGTGATGCCCTGCTCCCGCTCGGCCTGAAGCCCGTCTACCAACAGCGCAAGGTCAATTTTCTCACCGGTGGTGCCGTGTTTTTGGGTATCACTCTGGATGGCCGCCAATTGATCTTCATAGATCATTTTAGAATCGTGTAACAAACGACCGATCAAGGTGCTCTTGCCGTCATCGACACTACCGCAAGTTAAAAAGCGCAACAGCTCCTTTTGTTCGTGCTGCTTCAGGTAGGCATCAATATCTTCTGCGATCAGGGCTGACTGGTGTGACATAACTTATAAACTCGACAATATGTTTGTTTGGGTCAATGCATCGACACGGGATTCCCGCTCCTGCAGGAATCGTGCATAAGGCGTATCTTTCTAGAAGTAGCCTTCCTGTTTTTTCTTTTCCATGGAGCCCGAGCTGTCGCTATCGATAACCCGCCCCTGTCTTTCTGACGTGGTGGTCAGCAACATTTCCTGAATGATCTCAGGCAAGGTGGTGGCTTCAGATTCAACAGCGCCTGTAAGGGGATAACAGCCGAGTGTGCGGAAACGCACCATTTTCTCTTCGACAACATCACCCTCTTCAATGGGCATGCGGTCGTCGTCAACCATGATCAGGACACCGTCCTTTTCCACGACAGGTCGTTTGGCGGCAAAATAGAGAGGCACAATAGGGATTTCTTCCAGGTGGATATATTGCCAAATATCCAGTTCAGTCCAGTTCGAGAGAGGGAAAACACGAATGCTCTCACCATTGTCGACCTTGCCGTTGTAGATATTCCACAATTCCGGGCGCTGACTCTTGGGATCCCAGCGGTGGTTTTTGTCGCGGAAGGAATAGACCCGCTCTTTAGCTCGAGACTTTTCTTCGTCCCGACGTGCGCCACCAAAGGCCGCATCAAATCCGTATTTATCCAGGGCCTGCTTTAATCCAACTGTTTTCATGATGTCGGTATGTTTGGCACTGCCGTGAACGAAGGGGCTGATGCCCATGTCCACACCTTCCTGGTTGATATGAACCAGTAAATCCCAACCCAAATCCTTAATTCGCTGATCACGAAATTCAATCATCTCCTGGAATTTCCAGGTAGTGTCAATGTGCATCAAGGGGAATGGAGGTTTGCCCGGGTAAAACGCTTTCATTGCCAGGTGCATCATTACTGCGGAATCTTTTCCGACAGAATAGAGCATTACCGGGTTATCAAATTCAGCCGCCACTTCACGAATGATGTGCATGCTTTCGGCTTCAAGCTGCTTGAGATGGGTCAGATTATAGGTGCTGGTCATGGTATTTGAGTGTACTCAGTCTTCTACAGATTAAAAAACAGGCCGTATTATAAGCTAATCAATGACTTAGGTCTGCCCCGGAATGCCCAATTCAGGGATTTCCGGGGTTCACATCGATAATATTTGGCTACAAGCTTGCTCCCTCAGGCCATATGCTTGATGCTGGCACCTCGGCCGATGCCATAATAGGTGATTCCTTCTCTCTGAAGGGTCTGGGGGTCGTAGACATTACGGCCATCAAAAACAAGCGCTTGCTCGAGTTTGCTGTTGAGCATATCGGTATCCAAAGCCCAGAAACTCTTCCACTCCGTGCATAAGACCAGCGCACTGGCACCCTTCAATGCCGCCTCTTTGGTGCCAGTTAACAACAGATCATCTCTGTCACCATAAATTCTTTGTGCTTCCGTCATCGCTTCGGGGTCATAGGCCTGGACCGATGCTCCCGCCGCCCACAAGGCCTCCATCAGCACCCGGCTAGGGGCTTCTCGCATATCATCTGTGTTGGGTTTGAAGGACAGGCCCCAAATGGCAAAGGTTTTGCCGGCCAGCTCTCCGTTGAAATGCTCACTGATCAATTCGAACAGTTTCTGTTTCTGCCCGGCGTTAACCGCCTCTACGGCATTGAGCATATGGGGCGTGTAATCCAGACTGTCAGCCGTGTGTTTGAGGGCCTTCACATCCTTAGGGAAGCAGGAGCCGCCATATCCACAACCGGGATAGATAAATTGGTAACCAATGCGACCATCTGAACCGATACCGCGACGCACCTCCTCAATGTCTGCCCCTAACAATTCTGCCAGATTGGCCATTTCATTGATGAAACAAATTTTAGTGGCCAGCATGGCATTACCGGCGTATTTTGTCAGCTCAGCTGAGCGCACACTCATGCGAATAATTTTTTCGTGATTGCGGCTGAAGGAGGCATATAACTCACGCATTTTTTCATCGGCATACTGACTGTCGGTGCCAATGACGATGCGGTCGGGCTTCATAAAATCCTCAATGGCCGCCCCCTCTTTTAGAAATTCCGGGTTAGAAACCACATTAAAACTCAGGTCGCTGCCACGCTCTGTTAGCACAGACTGTATTGTTGCCCGCACTTTGTCACCCGTGCCCACAGGTACCGTGGACTTATCAACCACAATCTTTTGAGAATCCATATGGGAAGCGATGCTGGAGGCGACCTCCAACACGTAACGCAAATCGGCAGAACCGTCTTCGTCCGGCGGCGTACCCACTGCAATAAACTGAACCTCAGCGTGTTTGACCGCCTGCGCCACATCAGAGGTAAAATCTATCCGCCCAGCCAAGCGACTGCGTTCAATCACTGCAGATAATCCCGGTTCAAAAATGGGAACCACTCCCTTCTTTAAACTGGCAACACGCTCCTTATTGACATCTACACACAACACATTGTGTCCTACATCGGACAAACAGGCGCCCGTCACCAGACCCACATATCCAGAACCAAAAATCGTTACGTTCACGTTAATTCCTTAGCTTTTTCTACAATTAGCGCTGCAAAATCTTCAGCGATTGAGGGATCTCGCAAGCCATAGGTCATGCAGGCATTCATATAACCTAACTTATCACCGCAATCGTGGCTGCGCCCCACCAAATGATAGGCATCTACCTGCTCAGTGGCATGCAATCGTGCAATTGCGTCAGTTAACTGAATCTCCCCACCCGCGCCTGGCTCTGTGGTTTCAAGTAAGGACCAGATTTTTTCGGAGAGAATATAACGCCCCACCACTGCGAGGTTAGACGGCGCCACTTCTTTGGCTGGTTTCTCTACCAGGCTATTGATAACCGTCGACTCGCCCGCATTTAATTCAACACCACCACAATCCGCCACGCCGTATTGATTAACCTTTTCCCAAGGAACAGGCTCAACCATGACCTGACTATTACCTGTTGCCTGAAACTCCTTGAGCATGGCGGCCATATTGTCTGTTTTCAGATCGCAATCTCCCTCGTCTACCAGCACGTCGGGCAACAATACGGCCACGGGCTCATCACCCAGAATTGCCCTCGCACTCAAGATTGCATGCCCCAAACCTTTAGCCTCCGCCTGTCGCACTGAGATTACCGTTAAACCCGGAGGCGTAATCGAACGCACTTCCTCCAACAGCGAGCGTTTCAAGCGTTTTTCCAACTGCGCCTCCAACTCAAAGCTGGTGTCAAAGTGGTTCTCAATGGCGTTTTTACTGGCATGTGTTACCAGAACAATTTCGGTAATACCGGAAGCCGCCGCTTCATTGACCACGTGCTGAATCAAAGGCGTGCCCACCACAGGCAACATTTCTTTGGGTATCGCCTTAGTTGCAGGCAACATACGAGTACCCAAACCCGCCACTGGAATCACCGCCTTCCTTACTTGTGTCTTCATAGCTTTATTGTCCTTATCATTATTTTATCCCTTCAATAAACTCAGAATGTCCTGAGTCTTGGCATTCATGAGATCTATATCCCCTCGACTCTCAACATTCAAACGCACCAGCGGCTCTGTATTGGACTGCCTCAAACTGAATCGCCACTCAGCGTAATTCATACTGATGCCATCGGTTTTATCGATATCGATAACACCCTCACTAAAGTGCTCCATCACTCTTCTTATAGCCTCGTCGGGGTGATCGATGCGGCTATTGATCTCACCCGATGAGGGGAATTTTTCAATTCGGTCTCGCACCAAATCAGCCAGGCTAACACGCGGGGCAGACAACAGGTTTGTTACCAACAACCAGGGGATCATGCCACTATCGCAGTAGAAGAAATCTCTGAAATAATGATGTGCGCTCATTTCTCCACCATAGACCGCATCTTCCGAGCGCATACGCTCTTTGATAAACGCGTGGCCGGTTTTACTTTGAATGGCTTTGCCGCCTGCGCTTTCAACAATATCAACGGTGTTCCAAGTGAGCCTGGGGTCGTGAATGATATTAGCACCGGGATTTTTGGCTAAAAAGGCTGCGGCCAATAAACCTACAATGTAATAACCTTCAATAAACTCACCATTTTCATCAAACAAAAAGCAGCGGTCGAAGTCTCCGTCCCAGGCAATACCCATGTCCGCCCCATGTGCTAACACTGCATCGCGAGTGGCATCTCGATTTTCAACCAACAAAGGGTTGGGTATACCGTTTGGAAAATGCCCATCGGGCTCGTGGTGCACTTTAATAAACTCGAAAGGCAAATGTTTTTCAATCGCATCAATGACGTGACCCGCAGCCCCGTTACCCGCGTTGACTACCAGCTTCAGTGGTTTAAGTTTTTCCACCTCCACATAGGCCAAGAGGTGTTGAATGTAGTCATCCAGAATATTGACTTGTTGATAGCTGCCACGCAGATCGGCCTCCACCTCAGGAAAAGCATTTTCCTCGGCCATTCTTTTAATGTCATTCAGCCCTGTATCACCGCTGATGGGTTTTGAATTTTCTCGCACCAACTTCATGCCATTATAATCGATAGGATTGTGGCTGGCGGTCACCACAATTCCGCCATCGACCTGCAGATGACTGGTGGCGAAGTAGATCTCTTCCGTTCCACACATGCCAATGTCCAGCACGTTTGTGCCAGCATCTCGCAAGCCGTTGCTCAGTGCTAATTTCAAAGACTCACTGGTCAATCGAATATCGCCCCCCAGCACAACAGTCTCGGGTTTTAGAAACTCAGCAAAAGCACGACCGATACGATACGCAATATCTTCATTAAGCTGATCGCCCAGGCGACCGCGAATATCGTAAGCCTTAAAACATTCCAATGTCATAATATTCAATCCCACTATGTTTTAGTATTTGATTTCATCATTGATAGCCTGCAAAACCTTTAAAGGGTCAGCGGCCTGTGTGATCGGACGCCCCACCACAAGATACGTGGATCCGTCATCAATTGCCTGTTTAGGCGTCACAATTCTGCGCTGATCATCTGCACTTGTATTTGCCGGCCTGATGCCAGGGGTAATCAACGAAAAACGCTCATCCATTGACGCCCGGAGCATCGGCGCCTCCTGAGCAGAGCACACGACACCGTCTAAACCACAGGATGCCGTCAGATCC
>CAJWCA010000311.1 GCA_913020395.1 uncultured Cellvibrionales bacterium
TCCATCCATCGCAGCGCGGAATCTCGAATGCGCTCCTGCGGTGGTCGCGCATGTTTAATATTATCTTGTTGTCTGCGACTCCATGTCTGCTCCCAGCTCTCCATGAGTGCCGTGACCAGTTCTACTTTGTTTGAAAAATGGCGATAAAGCGTTTTAGTGCTAATGCCTAAACTGCGGGCGAGTTCCGCCATGCTGACACCCTTGGGGCCCGATGTGCTTGCCTGACGTTCAAATTCAGCCAGTATGCGGGCCTTTGCGGTCGCCTCTTCGGTCTGAGGCCTGGGGAGGGCAGAAGAGCCGCTTTCAGGAGGGTTGGTATCTGGGGTATTCATAGTGAGGCACGTTAGCTTGTCGGAAAATATAAACAACATGATATTTTCCGGCATTTCCTCTGTCAAGCCTCAATTGAGCAATACCCAGGTTAGCCATGCCCCGTGCCCCTCATACCCTTTGGATTACAGTACCCCTTGGCTCAGTTCACTAACTTGAGCTTGCCAAAGACGCTGGCATCGATGTAACCGCGGTTTTTATCACCATTAACGGCCTGAATGTCATGGGAACCCATGAAATGCTCACGCTCAGAGGAGCCATCATTGTCACAATAGGCCAGCATAAACCCGAGGATTTTGTTTTCAGAGAGCTTGACGGGTTTATTGTTGTTTGTCTGACCTTCGACAGCATCCGTATAAGTATCCGGAAAGACGGTAATGGCCAGCTCCCAAATCAAAGTATTTGTTCGATTAGCGTCTCTCGACCAGCGACTTTTTATGTGTTCGTTGTATAAACCTGGCGCTCCCTTGCCATCTTTGCCTGGGCCGTAGTCAACGGTTTGATTGTCCAGCGCGACATGATAGGCAAAGGCGTTGTAGTTGAATTGGTGCAGGCCGCCGGAGGCGTCTTCGTCCAGAAAAAACTCGAGGCAATCATCGTCCCAGTATTTTTCGAGAGGATCAGCGGTTTTGTCCAGCAATACATCGTCGACAATTTCTGCCAATAAAAACAAACCCTCTTCGTTCCAAATGATTTTAAATCGCCCTTGAAAGTCACTCGCAGAAGGTAAGGCGCCAAGAATGCGCTGGTCCAGGGCTTGCCATTGGGCGCGGTCCCATAAATCAGCATCCGTTTGGCCATCGATGACGGGGGCGGTTGAAGTAAAGGGGGCGAGATAAACATTGCTTTCCAGCTTGTCTTGCGCAAAAGCAAGGGAGGATGCGGCGGCAACAATGATGCCTGTGATCAGCGTTTTACAGTCGAACTTCATTCATACACCTTATGTTGTTCTGATTGTTGTTGATAAAAGAGAGTCTGCTTAATGAATGTGATACTTGCATCGAGGTCGGTAAAGTCATCGATATCCATCGGTGTAATATCACTTTCATTGTCTGGAGCTTCCATGGCCTGCAATTGGCTTTCTAACAAAGATTGGGCCATAAAGTGATTGTCGCGGTTTTGCAGTCTAGTTTGCAAACTCTGAACATTACCCCGAAGGTATATGAAATGTATTTTGTAGCCCAATTGCCTGAAGCGCACGCGGTGGTTTTTTTTTAAACCGGAATAAGCGAGAACCGTATCGTGTGGCTCTTTTGTCAGGAAGTGGCACATCGCATTTATCCAGGGGGCTCGATCTCCCTCGTCCAGCGGTATGCCTGAGGCCATTTTGTCGATGGAGGAGGGGAGGTGAAAGTCATCGGCCTCCATGAACAAAAACTTCAAATGAGCACTGAGGGCTTTGGCCAAAGTCGATTTGCCACTGCCGCTAACCCCCATAACCACAATCAATCTTGGGTTTATGTTCATAACGGCAGCCTAATGTTGACCTGATAGGTCTCGCCGGGTTGTATATCGCAGATGCTGCTGCCTTCAATGCATTTGCCGTTGACCGAGATAACTCGACGATCACAGTCCGTGTCCCGGGTGACAACCAGGTTAAAGATCGCCCCCCGAAACTTTCGACTCGCTTCAAATGACGGCCAGTCAGACGGCAGACAGGGTTCGACTCGCAGTCCTTGCCGGCATCCCTTCAGGCCAAGCAGCCCATCAATCAGACAGCGATAAAACCAGGCGACAGTTCCCGTGTTGAAAAGCTGACTGGAGCGTCCCGCCACCTCCGGGTGCTGAAAGTAGGCGCCTCGGTAGTAATTGGGAATGAAGACGGGCAGCTGACCGCGCTGTAAATAGTCCTTTGGATTGTCGCTTGGCAGCATCTGGGTGAGGACCCGAAGGCCAGCGTCTGCATGCCCTCTCTTAAACATTGCATAGCTGTAAAATGCCGCAGCGTGATTATAAACAGAGCCATTTTCGGCCGTGCCGGGAAACTTTTGAGTCAGCCGGCCAACGTCTTCCCGCATGCCGGTGTACGCAGGAGCCAGCATCATAAGGCCAAAAGGGGTATCCAGTTGCGTGTCCACTTCTGCCTGAAGGGCCATAGCCTGTTGGCTGTCAGCGGCGCCGGAAAGCAATGCCCAGCTTTGAGGGTTTAAATAAATTCTACCCTCTTTGTCTTCGCTGATGCCAAAGGCGACATTGTCGTCGGTGATACCCCGTGAATACCAGTGACCGTCCCAACAGTGTTGATTGACCGCAGCATTGAGTTTGTCTGCTTGCTCTAGATAGGTTTTGGCAGTGGAGAAGTGGCCGGCGTTTTCACAGACTTCACTCCACTGCTTCATCGCGTAGGCAGTGGCCAGTGTCAGCCAGCTCGATACCCCCCGACCTTTGTGACCAACCATGTTCATGGGGTCGCACCAGTCGCCCTGGGCGATGAAACTCAAACCTCGTTCATCTCTCGCGGTGAGCAAAGCGTTAAAGGCTCGATTGATGTGTTCAAAAACAGTGGCCTGCTCATTGGAATCCCGAAAGGGTAGGGTTTCATCCAGAAACGCGTAGTCATCCGTTTCGTCCAGATACGCTTGCACACACAAAGGCAGCCAGACATTGTGATCGGTATGGGGCACCTGATTGATATATTTCAGTTCCGCCTCGGGGTGTAGCAATATTCCGTCGGGCAGCGCGCCGTTGCTGAGTTGTTGGCGCAGTGTTGTGATAAACGCTTGTTTGGCTGTGGCAGGTGCAACATAGACCATACCCATCGCGTCTTGCAGGTAGTTACGTGTTTGTGGATCGGTGCTGAGGCGGTTGACGTCTCCGTGATAAAACACTTGCCGGGGTAACCAGTGATTAACAAAGCGGTTCAGGGCCGGGTGGGGGGTATCGACTTGTATACAGGGTAAGGCTTGATTGATGTAAGAGTGATATTCCTGCGCCGAATCATCAAATCCTGTGTCTCGATCAAGGTAGCGCTGCTTGATAACTTCGATTTCTTGTGTATCCCGAGCCGGACCAAAAATACATTTTATTTGCTCTTGATGCCTTGACGCCAGATCCAGGCGGTACTGCATAATGGCGGCGGGCGTTTCATAAAGTGCCTTGCCGTTGGCCAGTTTTTCTCGGTGCAGGCCGGTAGGGGATTGCAAACCTCCTTCACCTTCGAACACCTGTTGACGTGTTTCCCATGTTTCAGCGGGCCTGTCGGCCATAAAAAAAGTGAGGTCTTTAAGGTGTTGGGTGCGGGCGTAGTCTTCCACTTTTTGATAGGGGGTCACCGAACGACAAACTATGCTGTTGAGTGCGGGGTCATAACTGGCGGACTGGTTCATCCAGGACATATAACCCACGGGAAAATAGCTGTAGATACTTAATTTCCGCTGTCGGGCATCCAGGTTTTTCACCTTTAGGGTCCACAGCTCCAAAGTATCTTCTGCGGGCAGCATCAGGCTGAGGTGTAATTCCAGTGACAAGTGTTTGATGTGCCAACTGATTTCACTGGCACCGGCACAAAACTCGAAGCTGTCCTGTTCAATTCGCGCGGGCTCATAGGGAAGGGAGAAGAACTCCCCGGAATCCTCGTCTTTGATATAAAAAAACCGTCCCGGGTGGTGGCTAAAATAGGCGTGTTCAGGCTGCATGAAACTGACCGCTTCCATGCCGGGGCCCCGAGCGTATTTGGCAGGCTCCGGTTGCATGTATTGTGCGCTGGCATATCCGCGACAGTTCATCTGGATCATCATGTTTTTGTTCCAGAGGAAGGACGAGGCTTTGGGCAGAGCTCGCGGCGTGTTGAGGTGTACAAAGGCGCCGCCAGAGGAATGTTTAATCATTGTGGCAATGCATCCAGGGTGTTTTTATTGTTTTGTAACTCCTGGTTAATAGTAGAGATTCGATTCTCATCGAGGGAATACGCGCGAATGATCCAGACAGCCAGCAGTGCAAACGCGGCTGGAATGATGGAATTCAATAGCAATATGGCCCACTCGGATTCACCGCTTTGTTGTTGATTGGCAACGTAACCCATTGAAGCCAATAACCAGCCAATCAGCGCACCTGCCAGAGCCCCGCCAACCTTTTGTGAGAAGGCCGCGGCAGAAAATATCATTGCGGTTGCCCTGCGGCCATTTTTCCATTCCGAGTAATCTGCTGTATCGGCATACATGGAGAATACCAAGGGAGATTTTGGCCCCAGAGAGAAGCCAATCAATGCATGTAAAACAAAAATGAGCCCCAGAGAGTCACTGGGCACAAAATAGAATGCGCCGGACAATAGAGCGACAGCACTCATCAGTATCATGAGCAATGATTTTTTATCAACAAAACGGGTCATTATGGGGGTGGCTGCGGCTCCCAGTGCCAATGCAATCATATAAATGGCAGTGAATGTGCCAATCAAATCCTCTCGGCCAACGTAGTACTTGATATAAAATGTGCCGACACTCGCCCGTAGCGAAATCGCCATCATGACCACCAGAGCCAGAGAAAATAATATTAACCAGGGTTTGTTTTCGGTGAGATCCTTGAGGTCCCTGAAGATTGAACTTTGTTGATTTGCTGGAGGCGAAATTCTCTCGCGAGTGGTAAAAAACGTTGTCGCAAATAAGAGCGCGGCCACAACACCGTAAACACTCATTGTTAATTGCCAGCCGAGCAGTGGGTCTCCATTGCCAAGCCACTTCACTAGTTCCGGTGTGAAATATGCCACCAGGGTGCCGCCAGAAAAAGCACCGATAAAACGGAAGCTGGTGAGCGTGGTGCGCTCTTGGCTGTCTGCAGTGATGACACCCAGTAGTGCGCCATAGGGCACATTGATAAAGGTGTAGGCCAACATCATAAAAATATAAGTGCCGTAGGCCCAAATTAACTTTCCGCCCTCATCGAGGTTGGGTACGGTGAATGTCAGAACGCCCGCTGCGGCGATTGGAATAATGCCCAAAATCAAGTAGGGGCGAAACTTGCCAAATCGAGAGTGTGTGCGATCAGCCAGGGCTCCCATAAGCGGATCGGAAAAGGCGTCAATTAGACGGGTGACCAGCATCATCGTGCCAACGGCGGCAGGGTTTAAACCAAAGACGTCGGTGTATAAGA
>CAJWCA010000312.1 GCA_913020395.1 uncultured Cellvibrionales bacterium
TATGCCAGGGCTTTTTCGGTTAGGCCGAGGCTTGTGCCTCTAGTTTAACCAGTAAACCGGTCTTAGGCAGCAACGATGCTGACAAACTTACGGTTTTTCGGGCCTTTTACTTCAAACTTCACTTTTCCGTCGGCTTTTGCGTACAAGGTGTGATCCTTGCCAATGCCTACGTTCACACCCGCATGGAACTTGGTGCCACGCTGGCGAACCAGAATGTTACCTGCCAATACGGTTTGATCGCCATACCGTTTCACGCCTAAGCGTTTACTCTCGGAATCGCGACCGTTATTAGTACTACCACCTGCTTTCTTGTGAGCCATTTTTCAATTCCTCTCTATTAAGCCTTGATACCAGTGATCTTCACTTCAGTGAACCACTGACGATGACCCTGACGCTTCATGGAGTGCTTACGACGACGGAACTTGATGATTGTCACCTTGTCACCGCGACCGTGGCTCACTACCTCGGCAGTCACCTTAGCGCCTTCAACTTTTGGCGCACCGATTTTAATATCGTCGCCATCTGCAACCAGTAAAACCTCGTCAAAATCGACAGTTTCACCCGTTGCCACTTCAATTTTTTCCAACTTGAGGGTTTCACCCTCCACAACACGGTGTTGCTTACCACCACTTGCAAATACAGCGTACATACCTTGCTCCAATTGACTATCGGACGACACGAAGTAGCCGCGGGCTGCTCCCCCGGCATTTTAATGACTTGCGTCGTATACACAGAATTAAGGACCGCGCATTCTACGGGAAAGCCCCCTTCACTGCAAGCCTCTACTGCCAAGCATTTTTACCCTCCCCCTGAACCCGTGTTTCACCCTCTCAGGGGCTGAAATACTCTATAAACACCCAGTATCAACCCCCTCCCTTGACAGCGACAGCGGGCGTCCATAGCATGGCCCCGCAGAGGGATAAGCCTCTTTTCCAATCACGCAGCAGTAAGTGGGACCCATGTTACCATTTCACCAGGTAGTGCAAGACGATTTTGCCAAGATCAACCAACTCATTATCAATCAACTGCACTCGAATGTTGACCTGGTTGAGAACATCGGCGAATACCTCGTCGAAGCGGGTGGCAAGCGCCTGCGGCCCTTATTAGTGGTCTTAACAGCAAATGCCCTCAGCCATAAAGAAGACAATCGGCTTGAGCTCGCCGCGATCATCGAATTCATACACACCGCCACTCTGCTGCACGATGATGTTGTCGACATCTCGGAGATGCGCCGCGGCCGATTGACCGCAAATGCCAAGTGGGGCAACGCCCCCAGCGTATTAGTGGGAGACTTTCTTTATTCTCGCGCCTTTCAAATGATGGTCGCGATTGGCGACATGGATATCATGGCCATTTTGTCAGACACCACCAATGTCATTTCCGAAGGCGAGGTTCAGCAGCTAGTTAATGCCAAGGACCCCTCCGTTAGCGAAGACAACTATTTATCCGTTATCCATAAAAAAACCGCCGCCCTATTTGAATCTGCCTGTGAGACGGCCGCGGTTCTGGCCTCAGCAAGCTCCTTGCAACGACAGGCCCTGAAGCGCTATGGCTACCATGTCGGCATGGCCTTTCAACTGGTTGACGACGCCCTCGACTATGAAGGCGATGCCGCCACCCTGGGGAAGAATGTTGGCGATGACCTCGCAGAGGGCAAACCAACACTGCCCCTGATTTTCGCCATGCAGCAGGGCACGCCTGCAGAAGCCAAACTCATTGCCTCTGCGATAGAGAATGGCGGCGTCGATCAACTCGAAGAGATCGTCGCCATCGTAAAGCAAACAGGCGCCCTGGAGTATACGGGCACTAAAGCCCGGGAGCAGGTAACGCTCGCGCTGGCAGAGCTGGAATGCCTCCCTCACAGCCCCTATCGCCAAGCTATGACAGAACTGGCGCAATTTGCGGTAGAACGAGCCTATTAAACAGCCCACACCCACGCCTTCGGGCTAGACATGCTGCCCCCAGTGGGTAGAATGGGCGCCCCGGCGGATTGTTTCCCGCCAAATACAACATTCAGATCGATATAGAGCAATCCTATGGCGTCCTTCGACAAGAAAAACAGCTACAACCGAGACGAGTTACTCGTCTGCGGAAACGGCAATATGTTTGGCCCGGGCAATGCCCAGCTGCCCACCCCCAATATGTTAATGCTTGATCGCATTGCCCATATCAGCGACACCGGCGGGGAGTTTGGCAAAGGCGAGATCATAGCTGAGCTGGATATCACACAGGACCTCTGGTTTTTCGACTGTCACTTTCCCGGAGACCCCGTAATGCCGGGATGTCTTGGTTTGGATGCGATGTGGCAATTAGTCGGTTTTTTCCTGGCATGGAAAGGCAATGAAGGCCGCGGTCGCGCGCTGGGTTGCGGCGAAGTCAAATTCACCGGACAGATTTTACCCACCGCGAAACAAGTGACCTATCATATTAATCTCAAGCGAGTGATCGAGCGCAAACTGGTCATGGGCATCGCGGATGGTCGTGTCTCTGTCGACGGCAAAGATATCTACTTTGCCAAAGACCTGCGTGTAGGTCTGTTTAAAAATACTGATGCCTTCTAAGGAGATTTCCCAATGAAACGAGTAGTCGTCACTGGAATGGGCATAGTGTCCTGTCTGGGCAATGATATTGAAACCGTATTAGAAGCGCTAAAAACTAGCCGCTCCGGAATCAAGTTTGTCGAAGAATATAAAGAGCGCGGCTTTCGTAGCCACGTTGCCGGCAGCGTGGAGATCAACTTCAAAGAGCATATCGACCGCAAAGCACTTCGGTTTATGGGCGACGCTGCGGCCTACGCCTATATCTCCATGAAACAGGCCATCGCCGATGCTGGCCTCAGCGAAGATCAGGTCTCCAATGAGCGTACAGGCATCATCATGGGATCCGGCGGAGCCTCTTCCTACAATCTGGTTGAATCAGCCGATATCCTGCGGGAAAAAGGCCTCAAGCGTGTGGGCCCTTACCGCGTAACACAAACTATGGGCAGCACAACCTCTGCATGCCTGGCCACACCCTTTAAGATAAAAGGTGTTAACTACTCGATTTCCTCTGCTTGTGCGACCAGCGCTCACTGCATTGGCAATGCGATGGAGCTCATTCAACTAGGCAAACAGGACGTTGTGTTTGCCGGTGGTGGCGAAGAAGAACACTGGACAATGTCTGCCCTGTTTGATGCCATGGGTGCACTGTCGACCAAATATAACGACACCCCTGAACAGGCCTCCCGCGCCTATGACGCTAATCGTGACGGGTTTGTTATCGCCGGTGGCGGTGGCTGCCTTGTGCTCGAAGAACTCGAACACGCCAAAGCACGTGGCGCGACTATTTATGCCGAAGTCACAGGCTATGGCGCCACCTCTGACGGCTATGACATGGTAGCCCCCTCTGGAGAAGGCGCCACACGCTGCATGAACCAAGCTCTGGCAAGTGTTCAAGGCTCTGTCGACTACATCAACTCCCACGGCACCAGCACACCCGTTGGCGACCTGGCAGAGCTAAAAGCCATTAAAGCGACGTTTGGCGACAAGGTTCCAGCCATCAGCTCGACTAAGTCTCTGACTGGCCACTCCTTAGGCGCCACTGGCGTACAAGAAGCAATCTACAGCTTGTTAATGCTGAAACACGATTTCATCTGTGCTTCGGCCAACGTTAGCAATCTGGATGAAGAGGCTGCAGGTCTGCCGATTATCACAGAGCGTAAAGACAACGCAGGCCTGAATCGCGTTATGTCGAACAGCTTTGGTTTTGGCGGCACAAACGCTTGCTTGGTAATGGAACGCTTCGCAGACTAAGCGAAGCGAATATTGCGCATCGTCATTCCTGCAAACGCAGGAATGACGAACGCTCTAATTGTAGCCATTCTCCCTCAGCCACAACTTAATCATTGTATGTAAACCCTGACGCCAGCTTCTCGCCTGCACCCCAAAGTTATCGCCAATACGACGGCAGGATAATACCGCACTTCCCGCCTCACCTTCCCCAGGCTCTCGATCAACAATATCCACCTGCCCGTTCAACACTCCGTCTTGCTCCAAAATGGAGGCTACCGCAGTCGCAAATTCCGCCTGACTGCAATCGTCACCCGAGCAATAGTGAAACACGCCCCAATTCTGAGCACCGCAGGACACCTGACGAATCACGCTCACCAGAATTCGAGCGATATCGTGGTCAGTGGTTGGCGCTCCTGGATAAGCTTGATTGACGGTTAAAGTCTCCCCCCCAACCAAGGCTCCCAGTAGATTGGTTAAAGTATTGCCAGGCCAGCTGCCGAGAACCCAAGCCATGCGAAGGCAGAGCCAATGCTCTATGGCTTCGGAAAAATATTCCTCCGCTTGCTGATAGGCACGACCGGCATCTGTCACAGGAACGGGTGAATCAAACTCCGCATAACTGGCCTTGTGATCGGCGCCAAAAACGCGATAGCTGGAGAGGTGTATGGGAATAATTTTCGTTAGCGCACAGCCGCTTGCAACAGTTTTTGCAGCCGCCAACAATATCTGCTGCTCGGCTTCAGTGGGGGCGGATGCCCACCCAGCATTATTAATCACAAAGTCAGGCTGATAGGTTTTCAACAAGTCGAGAAATATCTCAGGCTCATCCCAAGCCAACTCACTTTCACCAACAACATACAAATCAAAGGACTCGGCCTCAAGCGCCTTCGTCAACATGGCGCCAAGGCCACTGCTACCATCCGTGAGCAATATTTTTACGGCGGGCACACTCACAAACTCACACTCCAATCATTTGGGTAAGTACGGCCCCAAAAAAAACAACGATAAGAATCTATTCTCGCCTGTGTGTGCGTTTCCATGCCTATTGCCATTGCCCATCAAATCCTCAATTGTAGTGTAAACAAACAAAGCCACTGTATCTTTAAAGCAGTATGTAATGATACGGTGAATTTGGCCACCGAACTATGAGCGCCTTCATGCATGTCGTGAAAGCCGCCCTCGCAAGAGGAAACAAACCATGAAAGTTTTAACGGACATGCCTCCTAGGAAATACTATGCCGAAATCAGCCGTCAGTAATGACTCCCCCCTACAGCGCTATATCAAACTGGGCGTACTGGTGATCATTGCGGGCAACATCTACCCACTCATTTATTTAAGACAAAATTTTCAGCTCAGCATCCTCGAGTCATTTGGGATAACGGGAACTCAGCTCGGTCAAATGTACGCTATGTTAGGCGTGCTTTACGTGGTGACGTATCTGCCGAGCGGGTGGCTAGCCGATAGAGTTTCACCGAGAATTTTAATGTCGCTCTCATTGGCATCCGCCGGCCTACTCGGCCTGTGGTTTTCCACAATGCCCTCCTTCGAATCCCTGATCGTGATATTCGCGGGCTGGGGCATCGCTACGGGCCTGACCTTTTGGGCGGCGCTCATTAAGGCCACCAACTTACTC
>CAJWCA010000313.1 GCA_913020395.1 uncultured Cellvibrionales bacterium
TATTTTGGCGCGCATACCTACGAGCGTAAAGACAAACCCAGAGGTGAGTATTTCCACACTGATTGGACGGGTAGGGGGGGAGCAGCAGCTTCCACCACCTATAATGCTTAAACTCTGAAACTGTTGGTTTGAAACACAAACATGGGGTCTTTCATCGTGCGTCGGCATAGATATATACAAAACTCATGACCCCAAATTCTCTTTGCCGCATAACTCTCCAATTTTGAGTAACCCATACCGATTAAGCTAATGGTATTGCCAGAGCGGTACCAGGTCGTAAAGTCATTGGCAAACCCCCAGAAGTGTGCTTTATTTATCTTGTCGCTCTTGAATTTTACAAGGGAATATGTATGAGGTTTTCAAAAGCTTATTTATTGATCGCTATTTTTGCCTTGGGCATGGCAGGTTTAATCTTGAGTTTGATTCTGGTCGCCAAACGGTTTAGCGAAAATATAGCTGTACACGACGCTGCCAGATACTCAGAAGCATTGGCTGAGTTTCGCACTCTTTATACTTCAGAGGTTGTCGCTCGACTTCTTCCGCAGGGAGTTGAGGTGACACATGATTACAAAACGAAGGCCGGTGCAATTCCGCTCCCAGCAACGATGAGTCTGGATCTAGGCCATCGACTCAGTCAAAAATATGAAGGCGCAGCGGTTAAACTCTACAGCAACTATCCGTTCCCCTGGCGTCAAGATGGCGGCCCCGCAGATCTTTTCGAAAAAGATGCACTTAAATACCTTCAGCAATTTCCCAATCAAGTCTTTTTTCGTTTTGAACAGTTCGAAGGCAAGCAGGTATTGCGCTATGCCACTGCGGATTTGATGCAAACCAGCTGCGTTAATTGCCATAACGCTCATCCTGAAAGTCCTAAAACAGACTGGCGCGAAGGGGATGTCAGAGGTGTCCTCGAAGTTATCCGGCCCTTGGGTAGCATCTATCAAAATACCCCGGTGGGCCTATGGGGTACGTTTGCAGTGACATTGCTTATGACAGTAATCGGGCTCATGGGCCTGACCTGGGAATTTATTTATCGTAAACGTGTGGAGACGGCCCTTATTCAGTCGGAAAGAAAGCTACGTGCTCTGACCCAGTCGGCCACTGACGCAATTATCTCTTCAGATGCAAGCGGCAAGATACTTTCCTGGAACAAAGGGGCCGAGAAGTTATTTGGTTATGGCCAAGAAATAGTCGGTAAAGAGCTGTCGCTGATAATGCCGGAGCGCTACAAATCAGCGTGTAATAGAGGCATGAGACGCGTGTCTGAAATAGGCGAACATAAGGTATCAGGAAAAATTGTCGAATTTTTTGGTCAACATAAGGATGGTCAGGAAGTACCGGTTGAGCTTAGCCTCTCTGGTTGGATGATTGAGAACAGGCGGTATTTCAGTGCGATCATTCGCGATATCACTGAGCGAAAACGCACCGAGAGGGAGCTGGAAAAATACAGAGAACATCTAGAGGATCAGGTTGCACAACGTACCTGGGAATTACAACAGGCCAAGGAGCAGGCCGAGGCCGCCAACCGAGCTAAGTCAGAGTTTCTGGCTACCATGAGCCACGAAATTCGCACGCCGATGAACGCCGTTATTGGCATGACCCATTTAGTGCTACAGACTGAAATGACAGGCAAGCAACGCAACTATCTTGGGAAGGTCAATAGTTCCGCTCAATCGCTGCTCGTCATTATTAACGATATCCTGGATTTTTCCAAAGTCGAAGCCGGGGAGCTGGAAATGGAGTGCATTCCCTTCCAATTGGAAAAGGTGTTCGATAATGTGACCAATGTTGTTGGTGTTAAAGCGCAGCAAAAGGGTTTGGAATTTATGTTTAACATCGACCCGAAAACCCCAATATTACTGATGGGGGACCCATTGCGCCTGGGGCAGGTGTTGATAAATCTGGCTGGTAATGCCACCAAGTTCACCGAGCAAGGAGAGATTGAAATATCGGTAAAGCCCCTCTTAGTTGAGACTGAGTCCGTCGAGAAAAAGGCAATTGAAAATAAAGTAACGCTTGAGTTTGCTGTGCGCGATACCGGCATTGGTTTGACCCAGGTACAGCAAGCTGGGTTGTTTAAAGCCTTTTCACAGGCAGACAGTTCCACCACCCGTAAATACGGTGGCACGGGGCTGGGTTTAGCAATCTGCAAACAGCTAGCGCAGATGATGGGGGGGGAGGTCAGTGTTCGAAGTGAGCCCCAAGTGGGTAGTACTTTTGTGTTTACCGCCCGGTTTGCGTTGGCACCCTCAATGGAGGGGGCGACGATCGATGAAATACCACAGGACGTAGCCGTTGAGAATCTACAGGGGATGCAGGTGTTGGTTATGGACGATAACGCGGCTGCGCGTCAAATTCTGAGCGAAATGCTAGTTTCTTTCGGGTGTGACGTTTTCACAGCGGAAAGCGGTGAACAAGCCATGAGCATGATTAAAACTGCCAGAGAAAAAAGCAAACCGTTCAAGTTGCTTGTCCTGGACTGGAAGATGCCAGGCATGGACGGGATACAAGTAGCTACCCAGATCAGATCAGATCAGGATATACCTCGGTCAACTAATATCATTATGGTCAGTGCTTCCCAGCGAGCAGAGATATTGCACAACAAAGATCAAGCCGTTGTGGATGGTTTTCTTTACAAACCTGTTGCTCCTTCCGCGCTGCTGGATGCGATAATGGAGGCGATGGGCTATGTCACCCGCAAGCGCAAAGGGGCAGCGCAGCTGCAAATTACCCGTTCAGAGGCGGTATCCCGATTATACGGTGCCCGAGTATTACTGGTAGAGGACAACGTGATTAATCAGGAAGTGGCCCGTGACCTCCTGCTTGATGCCCACATATTGGTGGACGTTGCGAACAATGGCAAGGAAGCCCTGAAAATGTTGGAAGAAGGGAAGTATGACGGTGTGTTGATGGATATACAAATGCCAGTGATGGACGGGTATAAGGCTACCCGCGTGTTGCGTGGTGATAAGCGTTTTGAACAGTTGCCTGTGATCGCCATGACGGCCAATGCCATGGTCGGGGATCGGGAGAAGTGTCTGGCAGCCGGAATGAACGCTTACATTTCCAAGCCCGTTAAGGTGATAGAAATGTTTACGACCATGGCTCAGTGGGTCACGCCAGAGCAGCCTTTGCCCGTCCCTGACAATGAGCTGCTTGAAACTGACTCACTTGAAACCGGATCGAAAGCCAAGGCATCTGCCGAGGAAACCGTGACCCTGCCTAATATTCGCGGTATCGATACCAAAGCGGGATTAGCACGCTTAGAGAACAATCGAACTCTATATAGAAAGTTATTAATCCTGTTTTACAAAAATCAAAGAGACTTCATCGATAATTTTACAGTCGCTCTGGCGAGTGATGGTTATCAGGCGGCGACCCGTATGGCACACACTCTCAAGAGCGTGGCAGGCAGCATTGGTCTCGACGTTGTAGTAGAGGAAGCAAAGGCACTGGAGAAGGTCTGTTCCCAAGGTACAGGGCAAAGAGCAGGAAAACAGGAAATCGAGGCCCGGTTGAAGTCCATCGAATTAGCTCTGACTCCAATTATTACAGCGCTGGAGTCGTTCATAGCGAATGAAGACCGAGTGAATAAGGACTGGCCTATGACGACGAAATCGGCTGTAGAGGTTTGTGATGTAAAAGAACTGCTACCTGAATTCCAGCAGTTGGCGCAGTTACTAGCCGAAAGCGACACCAAAGCAAGGGAACGATTAAAGGCTATTGTGCAGAAAATGCCAATTCCAGAGCGGTCATTGCCCGAACTGGAAAGGTTACAGTATCAGATCGATGGCTATGATTATGAGAACGCAACTACTACACTGAACAAACTAGTAGACCTTTTGGGCCTTAACTCAGTTAAGAGGTAAGCAAGCATGGAAAGTGCCATATCAACGAACGATAGTAATGACAGGATAACCATCCTGGTGGTGGATGATGCGCCTGAGAATATTGATGTACTTGATATGGTGTTAGGAACCCAATATCGTGTAAAGGCTGCATTGAGTGGCAAAAAAGCTATTGAGCTAGCCGGTTCATATCCCCCGCCGGACCTGATTCTGCTGGACATCATGATGCCGGAGATGGATGGTTATGAGGTCCTTAACCGCTTACAGTCCAATCCCTCCACTGCCCATATCCCGGTGATCTTCGTGACAGGCAAGTCAGAAGTGACTGATGAGGAGAAATGTCTGAATTTAGGTGCTGTTGATTATATTACCAAACCCTTTAGTCCATTGATTGTACGCGCTCGGGTAAAAACCCACTTGGCTTTATATAACCAAAACCGTGAACTGGACAGGAAAGTCAAAGAGCGAGCACAACAACTGAAAGACACAAAACTAGAAATCATACGCTGCCTTGGACGCGCTGCTGAATTTAAAGACAACGAAACCGGCATGCATGTCATCCGAATGAGCCACTATAGTCGGATAATAGCCGAAGCACTTAATTTCAATGGCGACTGGGTAGACATGTTGTATAACGCTGCTCCTATGCACGATGTCGGTAAAATAGGCATCCCTGATAGCATCTTGCTGAAACCTGGCAAACTTGAGGGAGAAGAGTGGGAGATCATGAAGAAACATGTGACTTACGGCGTTGAAATTCTCGGAGGTCATGAGTCAGAGTTATTAAAAATGGCAAAGGAAATTGCAGAAAGCCACCACGAAAAATTTGACGGAAGTGGTTATCCCAATGGCTTGGTCGGAGAAAATATACCGCTGGCTGGTCGTATTGTTGCTATCGCCGATGTGTTTGACGCACTTACCTCTGTACGTCCCTATAAGGAGGCCTGGAGTATTGAAAAAGCTGTGGCTCTTATTGAGGAAGAAGCGGGCAAGCATTTTGACCCGAATCTGGTTAGATTATTTAGGGAATGCTTACCCAAAATACTGGATGTCAAAGGACGTTATAGTGATGTGTAAGTTCTGTGGATAAAAACAGTAAGAAACTCATTTTGAATTTCTATTTAGGTATTTTAGAAAAGGTGTCTCATTATGTCACCTTATGATTCAAGCAACAGTCCTTTCAAACCCCTCTCAGTAAACCATAGAATAATTTGGGTTAGAGTAGAATGTCACTTACTTAAGACATAAACGCCCAATATTGTCATTCCCGCGAAGATGACGAGCTTAAGTAAATGCAATTCACCTTGTCCCCTTTAATTCATGGTAAACGAGCGAATACATACTGCCAGATGAAGTCCACGCTTACAGGTTTAAACGGGGACTTTATAAACTCTTCTTTGCATATTTTATAAATGGCATCATTCACAGGGGTTTTAACCCCATATTGCCTGGCTAGTGATAATACATAACCGTTTATACTTTCAAGTTCAGAGGTGCTGCCGCC
>CAJWCA010000314.1 GCA_913020395.1 uncultured Cellvibrionales bacterium
AACGATCATCCAGAGTGACAAAAGCCATCGTGTCGCCCCGCTTGGTTTTCATCACTCGAAATGCGACCACCAAACCCGCGACTCTCTGGGTCTGTTTGTCAGGTTTAAGATCATTGATTCGTGAAGATGCCAGGTATTTCAACTCCGGACGAAATTGGTCTATGGGGTGCCCTGTAAGATATAGGCCCAAGGTATCGCGTTCACCGTTCAGCCGCTCTTTCATGCTCCAGGGATGGGTCTGGGAAAAGTCAGCGTAAACATCACCCGATGCGGCCGTTGGCACAACATCACCAAACAAATCGCTCATGCCCGCATTGGCATTTGCAGCACTTTGCTCTGCAGCTTTCACTGCCTCACCCAAGGCTGCAAACATAACCGCGCGATCAAAATCCAGCTCTACCTGTGGGCCTATACCGTCCAGGGCCCCACTGCGAACCAAGGCTTCAAGAGCCCTTTTATTCACTTTACGGGAATCTACCCGTGCGCAGAAATCAAAAAGGTCAGCAAAGGGGCCTCCACTATCTCGGGCGGTAATAATGTTTTCAATCGGGCCTTCACCCAAACCCTTAATTGCCCCCAGCCCATAGATAATGTGATCTTCCTCACTCACCGCAAACTGGAATTCCCCCCGGTTTACATCAGGTGGAAGCAAGGTAATACCCATGCGGCGAACTTCTTCAATGAAGGTCACCACCTTGTCGGTTTTATCCATATCCGAGGACATGGTTGCGGCCATAAACTGGGAGGGGTAATGGGCTTTTAACCAAGCCGTTTGGTAAGACACCAGCGCATAGGCTGCGGAGTGTGATTTGTTAAATCCGTAACCCGCAAACTTTTCCACCAGGTCGAAGATTTTCATCGCCAGATTAGGGTCCACACCCTTATCCTTCGCGCCACCTTCAAATGACTCCCGCTGTTTAGCCATTTCTTCGGGTTTTTTCTTACCCATGGCCCGGCGAAGCAAATCTGCTCCACCCAGCGAATAACCTGCCAGCTCCTGAGCGATTTGCATGACTTGTTCCTGGTAAACAATTACGCCATAGGTGGGTTCCAAGATTGGCTTGAGCCACTCGTGTTGATAAGTGGCGTCTGGATAGGCCACTTCCGCCCTACCGTGCTTGCGGTTAACAAAGTCATCAACCATGCCCGAATCCAGCGGGCCGGGACGAAACAGGGCAACCAGTGCAATCATGTCTTCGAGGTTGTCGGGCAATAAACGTTTGATCAGGTCCTTCATGCCTCGAGATTCAAGCTGGAACACCGCCGTAGTCTCAGCATTTCTGAGCAGGCGATAAGTCGGCTTGTCGTCCAGAGGAATGGTGGCAATATCGATGCGCTCTTTACCTTCTTTAACCAGACGGCTATCGATCATTTTGATCGCCCAGTCAATAATGGTTAGCGTTCGCAGGCCGAGGAAGTCAAACTTAACCAGGCCGGCTTCTTCTACATCATTTTTGTCGTATTGGGTGACCAGGCCACTGCCCGACTCGTCGCAATACAAGGGGGAGAAGTCGGTTAACAAGGTAGGGGCAATGACCACACCTCCGGCGTGTTTACCGACGTTACGTGTGACACCTTCCAGTTGTTTGGCCATGTCCCAGATTTCCTGAGCCTCGCCATCCACCTCCAGAAACTCTCTCAGGGCCTCTTCCCCCTCAAAAGCCTTGCTCAAGGTCATGCCCGGATCCGGTGGAATCAATTTGGACAGTTTATCGGCCAGGCCATAGGACTTGCCCTGAACACGCGCGACATCACGCACCACCGCTTTGGCCGCCATGGTACCGAAGGTAATAATCTGGGACACCGCGTCACGTCCATAGGTGTCAGCCACGTAGCTGATGACTTTATCGCGGTTATCCATGCAGAAATCGACATCGAAGTCTGGCATGGAAACACGTTCCGGGTTCAGAAATCGCTCAAACAGCAAGTCGTATTCGAGAGGATCGAGATCGGTAATTTTTTGCGCATAAGCCACCAGCGAACCGGCACCGGAGCCTCGACCTGGGCCCACGGGGATATCGTGGTCTTTGGCCCACTGAATGAAGTCCATCACGATCAGGAAATAACCCGGGAACCCCATCTGCATGATGATGTTCAATTCAAAATTCAGGCGATCGATATAACGCTGATATTTTTCGGCGTATTTGCTGTCGGCAGAATCCAATAGCGTTTCCAGGCGCCAGTCTAAACCCTCATAGGAAATTTTTTGGAAAAAGACATTGGTCTTTACCATCGCCTTATATTCAGCTTCTTGCTCACGCCCTTCCCAGATGCCATGCATCGCGGTCGTCGCTGCAGACTCAAAGGTATCGTAAGGAATTTTCTGAAAGTAAGGGTCTTGCTCAAAGTCATCCGGAATGGGGAAGTCGGGAAGAAAATAAGTGCCCAACTGAATGTCCAGACTACAGCGCTTCGCGATCTCTACCGTGTTCTGCAAGGCTTCCGGTATATCTGCAAACAAGTCTGCCATTTCCGCAGGGCTGCGAAGAAATTGCTCTTCACTGTAGCGCCGATCCCGTCGCGGATCGTCCAGGGCGCAACCTTCACCAATACAGACTCGAGCCTCATGAGCGGGAAACTCACGGGCCTCTAAAAACATCACATCGTTTGTCGCCACCACCGGGCACTGCAGTTTGGCTGCCAGAGCCACCGCGAGATGAACGTGGTCTTCATCATTCTCACGGCCCGTGCGCTGCAATTCCAAATAAAAACGATCGGGGAAATCGGCCATCCAAGCCGCTAACAAGGCTTCCGCTTGCGGTTGACGGCCAGAGATCAAGGCGACGCCAACATCACCCCTTTTGCCGGCTGACATCACAATAACGCCGCCCGACAGCTCCTTAAGCCATTCTCGTTTTACTCTCGGCTCGCCGTGATGCTGTCCTTGTTGGTAAGCGCGAGAAATGAGCTTGATGATGTTTTTGTAACCCTCGGGGTTCATCGCCAACAAACTGATCATGCTGGGGGCGCCATCGGGCTCCTCACTGGCAATCCAGAAATCAGCGCCACCAATAGGTTTTACCCCACTCGACTGAGCGGCTTTATAGAATTTAACCAGCCCGTAGAAATTACACAGGTCGGTAACCGCAACCGCGGGCATGCCCAGTTCGGCCACTTTGGCAACAAGCGGCTTAATTCGCACCACACTGTCGGCCAGGGAAAATTCCGTATGAAGCCTCAAATGAACAAAGGGTACTGACATAATATTAATCGTTCGCTATCAAGGAGTTTATGGGTTCATCATTAAAACATATCCAGCTGTTCAAGCCGCGTTTTAACCGGTCCAAAAGAACGCCGATGAATGGGGGTTATGCCCAGCGTATCGAGCGCACTCATATGTACTTTGGTAGGATACCCTTTGTGGCCGGCAAAGCCGTACCCGGGGTACTCCTGATCGAAGGCAACCATTTCCCGGTCCCGTGCGACCTTGGCCAGGATAGACCCCGCACTAATGGCGGCGACTCGGGAATCACCTTTAACGACCGCGTCTGCCGCATAGTGCCACTTGGGTATTTTATTGCCATCCACCAGTACGTATTCGGGTTGGATATGCAAACCTTCTACTGCTCGACGCATCGCCAGTAGACTGGCCTGCAAGATATTAATTTCATCGATTTCTGCTACGGTCGCCCTGGCAATACACCATGACATCGCGTGCGCCTGAATTTCATCAAACAATGACTCTCGCCTTTTCTCGGTGAGTTTTTTCGAGTCATTCAAACCTTCAATGGGTTTGTCAGGATCCAATATAACCGCAGCGGCCACCACATCACCCGCAAGCGGGCCTCTTCCCACCTCATCAACGCCTGCCAGTAAATGCCCTTCGTAGGCACAGATATAAGGTTCGCCAATCATGTTGTGGTGCCTTTTTTATTGTCGATCAATTCCAGCAGAGCGTCTGCGGCCTTTTCACTCGCGTTGCAACGCAACTGCTGGTGTATCCGGGCAAACTCTACACGCAAACTGGCCGCCGCGTCGGTATTGTCAAGGTAATGTAAAACCGCCTCTCCCAGATTTTCGGGGTTGGCTTGGGACTGTAAAATTTCTGGCACCAATTTTCTATCGGCCAACAAATTCGGCAGTGAAATAAATTTGGACTTCAACAAACGAGAGATAATGGCATAGGATACGGGAGCCATTTTATAGGCGACAACCATGGGGCGTTTTAACAACAAACATTCCAGGGTAGTTGTGCCTGAGGCCATCAATACAACATCGGCCGCCCGCATAGCCAATTGAGATTGCCCATTGAGCACTCTGACAGGAAGCTCTGGATTGCCCGCCAATTGGGCTTCGAGCTGACGTCTTCGTTGATCATTGGCCGCCGGTATAATGAATTTGAGTCCCGGTTTTCTACGTAAACACCACTGGGCAGTTTTTAAAAAAACATCTCCCAATAACTTCACCTCCCCTCCCCGACTGCCCGGTAAAAGCGCAACAACCTTTGCGCTTTCAGGAATTTCGAGACGTTCTCTGGCGGAGCGAACATCAACATCCATTGGGAATTCATCGGCAAGTGGATGTCCAACAAACTTTACCGGCACATCGTGCTGCTCATAAAATGCAGCCTCAAACGGCAGTAAAGTCAACATCAGGTCTACCGAACGGGCAATGGTAAAAATTCTTTTCTGTCGCCAGGCCCAAACCGAAGGGCTCACATAATGTGCGACAGGAACCCCTGCGTTTTTCACTTGCTCTTCGAGTTTAAGATTGAAATCGGGAGAATCAATGCCGATAAAGATGTCGGGTTTATCGCTTACAAAATGCTGACACAGGTGCCGTCTAATACGCAGTAGTTCCGGCAAACGCTTCAGTGGCTCAACCAGCCCCATCACCGCAAGGCGATCTTGGGGATACAGTGATTTGAAACCCCGGGCTATCATTAGGGGGCCGCCAATCCCTTCAAAGCGGGCGTCGGGATAACGCTTTTTGATGGCATCCATCAAACCTGCACCGAGGATATCCCCCGACGCCTCCCCCACCACAATACCAATATAGAGCTGAGCCATATCTAGCGCACAATACCTCGTGTTGAGGTGCGCAATGATTCAATCATCAGGTCGACACGAGGATAACTTTTTTGAATGACTTCGAGTTCTGCCAGTGCGGCCTCTACGGTTAACCCCCGTCGATATACCAGCTTAAAACACTTGGTAATCGCCGCCAGCTCTTCACGCTCAAAGCCGCGGCGGCGCAGACCTTCTGTGTTGATACTCTTGGCCCCCGCAGGGTTGCCATTCACCATGACATAGGCGGGTACATCTTTGCCGATCGTACTACCCATGCCCGTAAAACAGTGAGCGCCAATGCGACAAAATTGATGCACGAGGGTGAAACCACCGAGTA
>CAJWCA010000315.1 GCA_913020395.1 uncultured Cellvibrionales bacterium
GGGGAACCTCTCCAGCGTTGAGTGAGGTTTAACCAAGCTGGCTCGACTGCGCCAGTACTCCTTGGTGAGAAAGGCCTCTACCGGAACATCGACAAATGCGGGGTCTGCCATATAACGATTGCGGTCGGCAAAAGCCAACTTATTTGCTTCGCCAAACTGATGCACAAACTCCGACGAGTCAGGAGACAAGTGTTTTAAGTTCTGCACCTCCAGAATACCCAAAATGTTCAGCACCGTAAGGCCACCCGATGATGGCAACGCGGCGCCACAGGCAATATATTCCATAAAGGGCCCACAAACTGGATCACGCAGGATTGCCCGATAATTCTTCATATCGTCGAGGCTTAATTTTCCCGGCACCTTGGGGTCATTTTGCACGGTCTCAACGATGGCTTTGGCAATATCACCTTCGTAAAAGGCTTTACTTCCCTGCTCTGAAATGGCCAAAAGCGTGTCGGCATAGTCAGGATTTTTAAGTAAGTGCCCCACGGGAAGCGGTTGTTTGTCCTCTGTAAAAAAATACTGGGTAATGGCCTCTCTCTCCGCCACTTTAGGTATTCTTTTCAGCAACATGTGAAGCCGGGGTGTTACACGGAATCCATCGCGGGCAATTTTTATCGCCGGCTGAAACAGTGTTTTCCACGGCAGGTAGCCATCGCGCTGATGGGCCAACTCCAACATTTTCACAAGCCCGGGAACGCCGACCGCATACCCGCCAACAATGGCCCGAAAAAAACTCATGGTCTTGCCATCTTCACGCAGAAAATGGTTTTGATCCACTGTCGCAGGCGCCGTTTCCCTGCCGTCGTATTCCACTAAGGTTTGATTTTTTTCATTCCAGCTCATCATAAATGCGCCGCCGCCCAAGCCAGACGACTGAGGCTCCACAAGCCCCAGCACCAATTGGGCTGCAATACTGGCGTCAACCGCACTCCCCCCCTGGGCCAAAATGTCGTAGGCCGCCGCCGTTGCCAACGGATGCGCACTAACGGCCATAAACTCCTTACCACTCGCCGCTTTTCGCTGGTGAAAACCCGTGGCCGCCTCAGGCGCAACGTCTTCATTTTGGGAGCCGTTTTGTGCAACGCTAGACGCAGCCCACACACTCGACATGATTAATGCGGCAAAAAGTGATTTGCCCAATTTGACTGTCATCACTTCTGTCCTGTTTCTGAATTTCGGATTTGCAGGCGAGGTTCTTCAACGCCAACCAGATTTCCGTGCCTGTCGACCGCAATCGCCTGGGTAGACCCCCAGTCTGGATAATCGGCCAATACATGCCCCCATTGCTGCAGGTCTTTACGCACACCTTCGGGCACACTGTCTTCAAGTACAATGGCATCGGGACGCCACTGGTGATGTATTTTGGGCGCGGCCAAGGCATCATACAAGGGCATGCCAAGTGTGAGTTTGTTGACCAGAGCCAATACAACCTCAGTAATAATCATGGAACCCCCGGCTGCACCCACAGTCATTACCGGGCGTTTGCCCTGCATAACAATGGTTGGGCTCATACTGGACAATGGTCGTTTGAGGGGCTGAACGCTATTAGCTTCTGTCCCCAACAAACCATAGCTATTGGGCACTCCAGGCTGAATGGCAAAATCATCCATCTGGTTATTCATGATCACCCCGGTTCCCGGAATGGTGACATAACTGCCAAAATCAGTATTCACTGTTGTGGTAATCGCAACCCAATTGCCTTCTTTGTCGGCGGCGGCAATGTGAGTGGTGTGTTTACCAAAAGTATCAAGAGTGGCGTTGGGAGGCTGTCCATGGCTGATATTTTTCAACCGCTTTTTTAGGCCAATCTTTTTTGCCAGAGTTGCGGCGTACCCTTTGTCCAGAAGCCCTTTGGGCACAGGTGCAAAATCCGGATCGCCCAACCAATGTGCGCGATCGGCAAAAGCCTGCTTCATAGCCTCGGCCATTACGTGATAACGCTCGGCGACAGGCAGTGCCTCTAAGTCGAAATGTTCGAGGATATTAAGGATCTGTGCGACATGAACCCCTCCAGAGCTCGGAGGTGGAAAACCGTAGACGGTGTAATCATGATAGGTACTTTTAACGGGCTCCCGCGAAACCCACTGATAATCCGCGAAGTCTTTTGCGCTAATGATGCCGCCATTGGCCTCCATCCAACGCGCCGCAGCCTGGGCAAATTCACCCTTGTAAAAATGATCTGATCCTTTCTCAGCCAAAGCTCGCAGGGTTAAGGCAAGATCTGTTTGTATAAGGTGATGCCCCAGTGGCCAGGCCTCTCCCTTTGGATCGAGTAATATTGCAGCGGTTTCAGGAAAGCCACGAATATCAGCAGCGCTGTCCCGCAAGCGGTCAGCATAAATTTTGTTGATTGGGAAACCCTGTTCTGCCAATTCAGCAGCAGGCAGTAAAATGTCTTTAAAGGTTAAATTTGACCCTTTGCCCATCAAGAAATCAAAGGCTGCCACCGTGCCGGGAATACCGATCGAGAGTGCGCCTTTTGTACTCAGGCTGATGTCACCCACACCGTTGCGGATAAACATATCCCTGTGAGCACGGGCCGGTGCCATTTCACGGGCATCAATAGCCTCTACTCTTCCGTTTGCCCGGTGAATGAGAATAAAACTGCCACCTCCCAAGCCCGAGTTGTGACCATCAACAACGGCCAAAGTGACCGCCGCCGCAATCGCGGCATCTATGGCGTTACCCCCTTTGGCATAGGCCTCTTCTCCAGCGCGAGTTGCCAGAGGGTGTACCGTTGCAATCGTGCCTCGGTCTGCGGCATGGGCACAGGAAAACAGCACCAGCATCATCAGGCTGGCGCAAGAGAAAAGACGAAGAATAGATCGAACAGTTAATTTGGCGCGGCTGCTCACAGGTAACCCTTACTCAAAAAAGAGTAACGGTGCCTTTATTAAGCCGCGGTGTCGAACAGCTTATTCAAATCGAAGAGCTTCGATTGGATCGAGTTTAGACGCCTTGATCGCAGGCAACAAACCAAAACCCACACCCACAACGGAACAGAACAAGACACCCACCGCCGCCCACTCCAGAGGCACCGAAGCCTCAAACTCCGTCATGGCACTCATGATATTACCCAAGCCAAAACCCAAGGCAACGCCCAAAATGCCACCAATGTTACACAGGATAATGGCTTCCCATAAAAATTGGCGAAGAATATCCAGCCGCTTGGCGCCCAGGGATTTGCGTATGCCAATTTCTTTTGTTCGCTCGGTGACAGAGACCAGCATGATATTCATAATGCCGATACCCGCAACCAGCAGGGAAATTGTGCCCATGACAAAAGCACCGATTTTCACACCCAGCGTTGTCTGGTTGAAATTATCAATCAAGCTGGCACTGTTAAAGAATTCAAAATTGTCTTCTTCGTGGGGTTTGAGCCCTCTTACGCGCCGCAATACCTGACGGGTTTCCTCCATGGCATCGGGTAACAACTCGGGCGTGCGGGAACGCACGGTAATATTGACCGAGTTCATAAACCCGCCATTGCCAAGCTGACCATACATTCGCTGGTAGTAGGAAATAGGAATCAGCACGTAGTTGTCATATTGGCTGCCGAAGGCAGATTTCTTTTCGTCAAATACGCCAATTAAACGAAATTTTCGATCGTCTACATAAATGTCATGACCAATCGGATCAATAAAAGGAAACAACCTGTTTGCCAGGCCGAAGCCAATCACCGCAACACGCTGGGAGCTGGCAACATCTCGCTGGGAAATATTTCGCCCCAGACCAATGTAGTGCGTATTGTTTTCGGAATACTCCGGCGTTCCACCCACAATAGAAACGTTGGCATTGGACGTTTCTCCTGAGAAACGTACCTTCACGCCAAATTTCCAGAGTTCTGCGCCCACCATATCGGCGGAGGTGACCTGCTCGCGAACCGCATTGGCTTGCTCAACGGTCAGTGGTGGACGTCGAGCCGCTTTGCGGCGTTCCTGTTCGGAATTGAACCCGCCCGCAGGCCATTTTTGCGCCTGAAACGTTTGCGAGCCAAGCACACTCATTTCTTTTTCCATTGCAACCTGCACCACCGAGATCGCCGTCATTACGGCAATAATAGATGCCACACCTGCAATAATGCCCACCAGGGTTAAGGTAGAACGCAATTTATTGGCGCGAATAGCAGACAGTGACATCCACACCGTGTCCAGAGGTTGCATATTACTCATAACGAAGCGCCTCAATCGGATCCAGTTTTGCACCGCGGAAAGCCGGCACGATACCTGAGATAACGCCTACCAACACTGAGATGAAAATAGCGGCCAGAACAATCACAAACGAAATAGACGCCGGCATCACAAAGGCATCAATGGCCAGGGTTAATAGACTTGCGAGAAAAATACCTACCACACCCCCGATTAAACAAATAACCGAAGACTCAAAAATAAACTGCATGAGGATACTGCGTTTCTTGGCACCAATGGCTTTGCGAATGCCAATTTCCCGGGTGCGCTCGGTCACCGAAACAAACATGATGTTCATTAC
This sequence comes from uncultured Cellvibrionales bacterium, assembly GCA_913020395.1. Lineage (GTDB taxonomy): Bacteria > Pseudomonadota > Gammaproteobacteria > Pseudomonadales > Cellvibrionaceae > CAJWCA01. The sequence goes on from CAJWCA010000315.1 coordinate 4,492, forward strand.
GCCCACACCACCCACAAACAGTGAAATACTGGTCACCAACATGCCGACCAGCAATACAACACCCATAATGCTATTAAAGGAACCTAGCAATGAATCCAACTTGTTAATATCAAAGTTATCATCTTCCGATGGGCGCAGTTTACGAATCTGACGCATGTGCCCTATCACTTCGTACTCGAGGTCGGGCAACATTTCCGCCGCAGGTGCTTTCACCGCAATGTTCACATCACCTCTGCGTCTGCCTCCACCAAAATTCTTTTCATAGGCTGAGATCGGAATAAACACTTGCCTATCCAGATTAGGGCCACCCATAAAGCCGCCCCCCTGCTCTTCCATGACGCCGATAATCCGGTAGATATAGCGACCAATTTTTATTTTTTGATTCAGCGCACTGCTGGTACCAAATAAACTTTCCTGAATATTTGAACCGATAACCACCACTTGTTTTTTGTAGCGCACTTCAGAGGAAGAAAAGAAACGCCCTGTTTCCGGCACGGCATCGGCAACGGCCGTTTGGCGCTCAGTGGTGCCAATCACAGTCACCGTATCCATGCGCTGGCTTAGGTACTTCAGATTTTTATTGGTTTGAATCGTTGGGTTTACGACGCCGCGCCCCTGCAAGCGCTGCTGTAATCTATCCGCGTCTTGTACACGTAGCGCCGGGCGACTGCGCAACGCAAAATCATTGCCAAAATTAACCCAAGGCATTCGCGACACATATAAAACGTCTGCACCGACAGCGGAAAAAGACTGTCTGAAGGTATCTTGAAGACCATTGGCTGCGGTCAT
>CAJWCA010000316.1 GCA_913020395.1 uncultured Cellvibrionales bacterium
AAGGTAATCAGATTATGGGGAGTGAAGGTCGCTGGCAGACAATCCTTGAAAAACAGTTGAATGGCCTGGACCTAGACGTCTCCCTGATCGTTGACACCTCACTGAATGCCCTTCAACTCGCCTCCGCAGGAGCAGGCATCGCCCTCGTGCAAAAAGGATATGCGCAGTCCTATTTGGCGGATGGGCGTGTGGTGAAAGTGATCGAGGATGAACTCGAATACGACGAATCGCACTATGTCTTAATGCCAGCCAGTGAAGCGCAAACCAAACCCGAGAGCCTGCTGTTCAAAAACTGGTTGATTGAACAATCCAGAGAGTCTTAAACACCCAAGCAGGCTCAACTACGCGTCTGCTAACACCAGGTCAGCGCCCTTCTCACCCACCATAATTGCGGCGGCGTTGGTATTGCCTGAAATCAAAAACGGGAAAATCGACGCGTCGATCACTCTCAGGTTTTCAAGCCCGTGAACTTTTAGCTTTGCATCCACAACATTGTCTTCAGGGCTCGGGCCCATGCGGCAAGTACTGGTTGGGTGAAAACACGTCCAGGCATAATCCCTGATATCAGCCACTAGCTCCTCGTCAGTTTGAAGATCCTTACCCGGGCGCATTTCATCAATAATGATTTCTTTTAGGGCCGGCATCTCAGCCATTTGACGCAGGTATTTCACACCCTCCAGAAAATCTTGCACATCTTTTTCTGTGGACAAGTAATTGGGTTTTATTTCTGGCGCCTCAAAAGGATCGCTGGACTTAATATGGATGTGCCCTCGAGATGTGGGGTGACAATTGGTCAGCCCCAAAGAGATCGCGGAAAAGGGATCCGGATTCATAAGAGGGCGCGTGCCGGCTGGCGCACGCGTATAACTCAGTGGTGAAAAATACAACTGAATATTCGGCTGTTCGAAGTCGGTTTGAGTTTTTACAAATCCTCCTCCCTGGTTAATGCTCAAACCCAAGGGGCCCCGCCTGGCAAAGACATATTTCATGCCCGCCCACAATTTTCCCCACCAGGAGTGTAACTCGTCATTCAGCGTGGGTTTACGAGTCGTGTAGAGGTAGTCCATACCCAGGTGGTCCTGCAGGTTCTGACCTACCGCCGGACTCTCATGCACCAAGGGAATATTGTGTGACTTCAACAAGGCATCGGGCCCGACCCCGGACAACTGCAACAATTGCGGCGAATTAATGGCCCCTCCGGAGAGAATCACTTCTTTGTTGGCAAGAACCTGGCAGGTTTTACCCTTGCGCACATATTCAACGCCGACAGCTTTTTTTTCTTCGAACAATACTCTGCTCACATGGGCGTAGGTGATCAGTTTTGTGTTTTTCCGTTTGAGCGCCGGGTGTAAAAACGCCTTTGAAGTTGATTGGCGAAATCCGGCACGTGTCGTTGTTTGATACAACCCGACACCTTCTTGTTCGGCGCCATTAAAGTCGGGGTTGTAGGTTTCACCCAATTGCTCTCCCGCCTTGATAAAGTTATGGCAGAGTGGATGTAAATCGCGGGAAACATCTGAGACAAACATGGGGCCCTCGCCCCCTCGATACGTTGAAGCTCCGAGCTGATTTTCCTCAGACTTTTTAAAATAAGGCAATACGTCTTCGTAGCCCCAGCCGGGGTTACCCAACTCCGCCCAGCGATCATAGTCCCGTCGGTGCCCCCGAATATAAACCATCGCATTGATGGAACTTGAGCCCCCGAGGACTTTTCCCCGGGGCCAATAACTCTTGCGGTTGTTGGTGCCCTCATCGGCCTCGGCCATATACATCCAGTTCACGGCCTTTTGATAATAGGTTTTGCCGTAACCCATCGGAACCTGAATCCAGAAGCGTTTGTCGCTGCCCCCCGCTTCCAAAACCAATACTGAATAGCGTCCACTTTCACTGAGGCGATTAGCCAGTACACAACCGGCCGAGCCTGCGCCCACAATAATGTAATCAAAAGAGTCCATCGTAGATGCTCCGTATTCAGTCAATGTTATGGCCGACCATTAGCCCTGTGCGGAGAATATAGTTGAGAACAGCATTTGATATCAAATGATTTTTATCCTAATTTGCCTTAGGCATAATATTATTTGTCGCTAGGGTCAATACTGTTTGCAGACCCGTGGTTTAAAGGGTTTTTTAAGGGAAAATCTGGGTTTGAACGGCCTATCCAGGTTTCTGAGCAACAATAAAAATTGCTTTATCCGCCCCTGGTGCCCAATCATAAATAACGCCAAAACCCGCCGCCTCAAGTTCCGATTTTAATGCCTCTTTGGAAAATACATTTAAGGAGGGCAAAATTGGCAGCCAACGAAATAGAGGGGCAATGTATTTAAACCAACTAGACATGTCTGAAATACAAGGCGTTGATGATATAAACACACCGCCGGGCTTTAACAGCTCATAGGAGCGTTTTATTTCAGAGGTTTTATTCGCCACTAAGTGAAGAATACTCAAACCCAAAATTGCGTCCCAACTCCCCGCGGGGCTGTCTAACTCAAGCAGATTGGTTTGCTCAAAACTCACGTTACCAACATTGGCCTCTTTTGCCTTTTGTTTGGCAATCGCAAGCATATTGGCAGAGATATCCGTCGCATGGATTGACTCCACGTAAGGGGCATGGCTGATAGCTGTAGACCCCGTACCGCAAGCAAATTCCAACACCCGGCTATTACGGTCCATGTATTCCCGCGAAACTGAAAGTTTCTTTTGGTAGGCGGTTTCATCCCCCACCGCCTGTGTCGCGTAGCGCTTCGCTATTCGATCCCAAAATTTAGATTCCTTGTTCATCTCTTCTCCACTGGCAGTCAATTATCGAGTCATGTGATACTATCCATACACAATCTTATTGAATAGCCTCTTTTAAGCATCTCTGGTATACAAAATTGCATGGACTGGCGCAATATTAATTTCGACTGGAATCACGCACGGGCATTTCTGGCAACGGCGCAAGAAGGCTCGCTATCTGCTGCGGCCAAAGCACTGGGAATGACCCAGCCCACCCTTGGCAGACAAGTCAGCGCCCTGGAAAAAGAACTCGGCGTTACCTTGTTTGAACGCTACGGACGCGGGCTCACCTTAACCCCCACAGGGGCTAAGTTGCTTGAGCATGTTAAGTCCATGAGTGATTCGGCCAACCTGTTTTCGCTGGCAGCCTCTGGGCAGTCTGACTCGATTGCCGGCCCTGTGCTCATCTCCGCCTCAGAAACCATGGCGGCCTATGGTTTGCCTTTGATCCTTAAACCCCTGCGACAACAACATCCCGGTATTGTATTGGAAATTGTTGCATCAAATACCGCCAGTGACTTGAAGCGGCGCGAAGCCGATATCGCAATTCGTGGATTCAGGCCCTCACAGTCCGATTTAGTCGCCAAACGAATCACTGATATTGAAGCGGGTTTTTACGCCAGCCCTGAATATTTAGAGACTTTAAACCTTCAATCGAATCCCCCTGACTTTTCCAGCGCAACGTTCATCGGTTTTAATCATAGCGATGAGATGATCAAGGTCATCAACGAGCGAGGAGTTGCAGTCACCCACGACAATTTCCCCTACCTTTGTGAAAATCACCTGGTGCAATGGGAGATGGTCAAACATGGATATGGTATCGGTGTTATGCCAACCCATGCGGGCGGCCTCGAACCCGGAGTCACCCGTGTACTGGAACACATTGACCCACTGATAGGTGAACGCTGGCTGGTGTCACACAGGGAGATGTATAACAACCGTAGAATACGTGTAGTGTTCGACTTTCTGGCCAATGCATTAAGTCGAGACTATGACGTTTGAAAATAATTGAATAAAAAGAAGAGGATAAAAATGCTCCACCCTTAACCTTGAGGAAAGGGTGAAGCAATAGACTGAAGTAAACTAAACTCGGATTGGTTCAATGTTGCCCCGGCTCTCCGATCAGCCAGGTAAATGCCCTTCTTGCTTCAACTCTACAATAGTCAGCTCAATACTTTTACGCAGCGTGCTCACAATAAAATCAACATCCTCTCGTGTCATGGTCAGAGGTGGCGACATAACATTCAGGTGCACAATCGCCCTGCAAATCAAACCCAGCTTATCCGCGTGATTTGAAATACGTTTCCCGATATCCAGCTCCTCCGGAAACAAAGACTTGCTGCTTTTGTCAGACACATATTCAACACATACCATGAATTTGCGGCCGCGTACCTGGCCCACAATCGGCAGGTCTTCCAGTGTTTTCAACTGCTGTTCGAAATAGGGGCCAACCACTTTCACATTATCCAACAGCTTTTCACGTTCCATTATCTCAATGTTTTTCAAGGCCGCCGCGCAGGCAACCGGGTGACCCGAATAGGTGAAGCCGTGGGCAAAACAACGACCCGAATCCTGTTCGTTTAAAACGTCCCAAATATCGTCGGAGAATAACAAAGCACCCAGCGGCTGATAACCCGAGGTCAAACCTTTGGCCGAAGTAATCATGTCTGGCACAATGCCAAATTCATCTTCCGAGGCAAACCAATGCCCTAAACGACCAAACGCGGTAACCACTTCATCGGAGACATAAAGAATGTCGTTTTTCTTACAGATATCGTACATGCGTTTTAGATAACCTTCGGGGGCAACAATTACCCCACCCGCACCCATTATCGGTTCGGCAAAAAAAGCGGCCACTTTATCGGCACCACCCAAATCTTCAATTTTGTATTCAAACTCCTGTATCAGGGAGTCAACAAATTCACTTTCACTCATACCCTCTTCTGCACAACGGTAATAATTGGGGTAAGACAAGTGGTGAATTATATCACTGATAAAGTCAAATTCAGGCGGGTGATCTCCGGGTTTTCCGCCGATAGACATCGAGGCAAAGGTTGTGCCGTGATACGAATTTTTGCGGGAGATAATATGTTTCTTTTCGTGTTTTCCGCGGCAGTTCTGGTAGTAGTGAATCATACGAAATGCCGTGTCGACAGCCGTAGATCCACCACAAGTAAAAAATACATGGTTCAAAGTAGACGGCGCCAGTTCAGCCAATTTTGCGGCTAAGTTTGCAGCGGGAATATTGGTTAAATCCACAAAAGGACTGGCATACGACATTTCATAGGCTTGCTCGGCAATCGCTTCGGCCATTTCTTTTCGACCCAGGCCAATGTTATTACACCAAAGACCACCCACCGCATCAAAATACTTGCCGCCATCACTGTCATAAATGTAGCAACCTTCGCCTTTGGCAATGGGCAGAGCTCCTTCGTCCCTGAAGACGTCAAAAATCTGCCAGGGATGTAGATGGTGGGCCTTATCTTTTTCGATAAT
>CAJWCA010000317.1 GCA_913020395.1 uncultured Cellvibrionales bacterium
GAACTGATCATGCAAGTTGCCGATAAAGACGTGAGCGTTTTAATTACCGGTGAGTCTGGAACGGGTAAAGAAGTGGTCGCCCGAAATTTGCATCAAGCCTCCGGTCGCAGCAGTTCGCCTTTTGTACCGGTGAACTGCGGCGCAATTGCGGCGGAGTTACTTGAGAGTGAGCTTTTCGGGCATGAAAAAGGGGCCTTTACAGGCGCGATTAATACAAGGGCCGGCCGTTTTGAAATGGCCGAAGGTGGTACCTTGTTCCTGGATGAGATTGGGGACATGCCGCTGAACATGCAAGTAAAGATTTTACGTGTGCTTCAGGAGCGGTGTTTTGAGCGTGTGGGAGGTAACAAAACCATCACAACCGATGTCAGAATAATTGCCGCAACTCACCGGAATCTCGAGCAGATGATCGAGGAGGGAACCTTCCGCGAAGATCTCTACTACCGTCTCAATGTATTCCCGATTGAAATGCCGTCTTTGCGAGAACGCACCGACGACATTCCTCTGCTGATCAATGAATTGGTCAAAAGAATGGAGAAGGAAAAACGCGGTAGTACACGGTTTAATTCGGGCGCGATTATGTCTCTGTGCAAACATCCCTGGTCGGGCAATGTGCGAGAGCTTGCTAATCTGGTTGAACGCATGGCCATTATGCATCCAGAGGGTGTTGTTGGTGTGCAGGAGTTGCCCGCCAAATATCAGCACATCGAAGCGGATAAAGACGCACTCGACCAGGCATTGGAAGAACAAGATTCAGAGGCTCAGGGCCACACCAGCCTCGCCAATATGTCAGACACTACTTTGCTGCCAGAGGCGGGAATCGACCTCAAAGAATACCTCACCAACCTCGAGCGCAATCTCATCCAGCAGGCATTGGATGACGCAGGTGGTGTGGTGGCCCGCGCCGCCGATCGACTCTCGATCAGACGTACGACACTGGTAGAAAAGATGCGTAAATACGATCTTCAGCGGGGCTAGAGCCCCGCATTTACCCCCTTCCGGAATTATTTTGCCAGCGGCCGGCCTTTGCCGGTTAGTTGGCACCACCCTTGCAATCTACCTCTCTAAGTTACCAAACGTTAATTTATTGACGCCAGAGAGGAACACGCTCTATGTCCGACCCCAACGCAGTCACAGGCGACAAAAACGGCGCTGAACTGCAATCGGCCTTTGCCCAATTCAACACCATGTCCCAGCATTTGGCTGAGTCATACCACCTGCTTGAAAATCGCGTAAATGAGCTGAATCAAGAGCTCAACACCGTGACTGCAAAACGATACGAAGAGCTCGCGGAAAAAGAGCGTATTGCCGAGCGCTTGGAAAGCCTGCTGAACTTTCTGCCTGGCGGGGTTGTTGTGCTCGATGCCAGCGGACGCGTGAGTGAGTGTAACCCTGCGGCGCGGGAGATGTTAGGCGAGCCTTTGGAGGGGGAGCAGTGGCGCGATGTTATTGCACGTTGTTTTGCGCCTCGTCAGGACGATGGACACGAAGTATCCACTCGGGATGGTCGTCGCATCAGTATCTCAACCCGTTCACTGCAAAAAGACGGTCAAATCATATTGCTCACTGATCAAACTGAAACCCGCCGATTGCAGGGCGAACTCAGTCGACATGAACGATTGTCAGCTCTTGGAAAAATGGTATCGGCCCTCGCTCACCAAATCAGAACGCCACTGTCGGCCGCGATGTTATATGCCGGGCACCTATGCAGCAGCAAAATCAATCAGGAAAAGCGCCAGCAGTTTTCAGAAAAATTGCTGCGTCGACTCAATCACATGGAGCGCCAGGTTCAAGACATGCTGTTGTTTGTGAAGGGCGAACTACCCCTGAATGACTGGATTAGTATTGATGAATTACAACAGGCCTTGGCCGAAGAAATTGAAGTGCCTCTGGATTCCGCCAAGGCCCATTGCACTTGGCACAATGACTGCGGTGATCGTTTTATACAGTGTCACCGTGAGGCGCTAACCGGCGCGCTCATCAATCTCGTTAACAATGCCATTCAAGCGGTAAGCAGTCGCGCACGCATTCATATTCGTTTTACATTTATGTCCGAAGATCGCCTGGCGATCAGCGTATTAGATAATGGGCCCGGCATCGCCCCCGAGCTAATGTCTACGGTGAGTGATTTATTTGTGACCACAAAACCTCAGGGCACCGGACTAGGTCTGGCCGTCGTTCAGGCAGTTGCCAAGGCTCACAGTGGCAAATTTGTACTTCGCTCGCTGCCCGACAAAGGGACCAGTGCCACATTAGTTTTGCCTTTAACCGATTTTGCGAGTGCCGCACCACCCGCAGAATACCGGGGCACCGAAATGAAAACGTCAGCCGCCTGACAAAGGAACGCCACGCCCGGATTGCAGGGCAGTAAATGATTACGACATACACATCGATCGAGAGGTAAAACCATGGCATCAGCAGCACTTGACGAACAGCCAGACGTCGCCATTAAAATTTTAGTCGTAGAAGACGACACCGACTTGAGGGAAGCCTTGAGTGATACCTTGCAATTGGCTGATTACGATGTCCTGGCTGCGGACTGCGCGGAAGAGGCGCTGAAATTACTCGCCCTGCACAGCGACATTGCCATGATTGTATCAGACGTCAATATGGGTGAAATGAGTGGCCACGACCTGCTGCGACAGGTGAAACAACAATACCCCCATTTACCTATGTTATTGATCACGGCTTACGCGAGCATCAGTCAATCTGTCGAAGCGATGCGAGAGGGCGCTGTTGATTATCTCGTTAAACCCTTCGAAGGGCACGTTCTACTGGAAACGGTTGCGCGTTATGTCGGCGACGGTGGCAATGCCGATGGCGATGAACCGGTGGCCAGTTCTGAAAGCAGTCAACATCTGCTGCAACTTGCGCGTCGAATGGCCCAGGCCGATTCAACCGTGCTTGTGGTCGGTGAGTCGGGCACGGGTAAAGAAGTGCTGGCCCGCTACATTCACAATCATTCACCCAGGGCGCGGCGGCCGTTTATCGCTATAAACTGTGCGGCGATTCCTGAGAATATGTTAGAGGCTATGTTGTTCGGGCACGAAAAGGGCGCATACACCGGCGCGCACAACAGTGCACCGGGTAAATTTGAACAGGCCAATGGCGGCACCTTGTTGCTGGATGAAATTTCCGAAATGGATATGGGGCTGCAGGCGAAACTTCTGCGAGTATTGCAGGAGCGGGAAGTCGAGAGGCTGGGTGGACGCAAAACCATCAAACTCGATGTTCGTGTGATCGCTACGTCCAACCGCGATATGCGCGATCAAGTAGTGTCGGGCAAATTCCGTGAAGACCTTTATTACCGATTGAATGTATTGCCGCTGCAGTGGGCGCCACTTAGGGACAGGCCCGAGGATATTCTGCCTTTGGCCCAGCGTTTGCTGGCACGGCACGCCCAAAAGCAATTGCGCAGTGGCGTTTGCCTTGGGGACTCTGCGAACAAGGCTTTGGTGGCTTATTCCTGGCCCGGTAACGTAAGGGAGCTGGATAACGTTATGCAGCGAGCATTGATTTTACAAATGGGCCCCAGAATAGAGGCTCAGGACTTGGGTTTGAGTGACGTCTGGGCTGTATCTGCACAGGAAAGTTCGGCTCAAACTACTGCCCTCGCGTCTGCCTCAGCGGAAGTGCCGGCTGCGACCGAGTTACTGGAAGATGATACCGGAGCCGTGCTGGGTGACGATCTTAAGCAGCGAGAATTTGAGATAATTGTTAATACCCTGAAGCAGGAGAGGGGCAGTCGTAAACATACCGCTGAGAAGCTTGGGATTAGCGCCCGCACACTGCGTTATAAGGTCGCCAAACTCCGCGAGCAGGGTTATCAGGTCGATTAACGCTTTTTCCTCATATCCCCCTTGACGACGATGCTTGAGCAGTATATTTTGCTGTTCAAGCCAGTCCTATTTACTAAAAATCAAAGCAAATATAGGTTGGTCAGTCTCGTCGACATTCGAGCAGTTCCTGTTCGTTGGCGGGTAAGTAAGTATCGAAGATTGCTTCAATCTAAGGGAAATCGGTATGAACGTGAAAGCTGCAAGTGCTCGCTCCAAAGTTAGTAAAACCCCCGTTGTTAGTTCTGGTAAAGCCTCCAATGACGAAATCGTTCTGGACGATCGCCGTCGTCTGGAAAATCGACTGGAAGAGTTAAAACTCGAGAAGGAAACCCGAGAGTTCGACTTTGACCTGGAAATGGAATTCTAACAATCATTCTTCCAGCCCACCCTCGCCGGTGGGCTTAACCCTCAAGCCCTCGCGCTGATTCTCCTCACGGTAAACACCTCAAACGGCAATCCTCTGCCGCGCGGCAAACATTGGCCCACTTTATGCAATAAGTCCTGTATTGACAGCAAAAAGCTGCCAATCAGCCAATTTATTGTCACATGCATCGTGCGTGATTGACCCGACTATCGGAAGAACAGCATGACAGATCGAGTGGATATCAATCGCCTAATGGTAGAAATGCGCTCCATTAAGACCAAAACACAGGCTTTTAATGGTACTCAGGGAATTGCCGCCCAGGATATCGGCGACATGCGTGCCCGTGCCGGTGTTGAAATTGGCAATGACAATAAAACGCCAGATTTTGGTCAGTTGATGGAGGCCGCCGTCAATAAAGTGAATTCTACACAAAAGGCGGCCGGTGCCTTGCAGAATGCCTATCAGACCGGTGACCCCAATGTGGACATCACCGAAGTCATGGTTGCCTCGCAGAAGGCCAGTGTGTCTTTCCAGGCCATGTTACAGGTACGTAATAAGTTAGTGGAAGCCTATCGGGACGTGATGAATATGCCTATTTAATGGGCCTGTTATTTTCCTCTGAAATAAATAAGTGAACAATCGATTATGGCAGTAGCAGCAAACCCAAGCGATCCGGATTTAAGTGGCGGCGGTGCAATGAGAGATCAGGGCACCAGCGATTTGGTTGAAGGATTTAACAACCTCAATATTGTGCGCCAAGCCGGTTTAATGATTGGTTTGGCCGCCAGTGTCGCCATTGGTTTTGCTGTTGTATTGTGGACTCAAGGAGAGGATTACCGCCCCTTATATGGCAGCCTGGATCGTTTGGATTCCTCTGAAGTAGTGGCGATTCTCGATACCAACGACATTAAGTTCAAAATAGACGGCCCCAACGGCGCTTTGATGGTGCGTGATGAGGACGTGCACAAAGCGCGATTAAAGCTGGCCGAAGCCGGTATTCCGGGCGACCGCTCGGTAGGCTTTGAGCTCATGGATCAGGAAACACCTCTGGGTA
>CAJWCA010000318.1 GCA_913020395.1 uncultured Cellvibrionales bacterium
ACAATCCGTGGAGTCGCTTAAGATTGAACACAGCAAGTCTCCCAGTCACCCCTCCATGAGTTTAAGCATTGGCGGAGCCGTCAGTCTTAAAACCACAGGCAGGAACTTAGAAGAACTGATCATTCTCGCGGATAAAGCGCTGTATAAAGCTAAAGAGTTGGGACGTAATTCTGTACACGTAGAGGAATCCAAACCGGTTAAACGAGTATTGCTTGCCGACAACGACCCCTCTACAGTGGAGAAACTTGGCAAAACACTCAGCCATCACTGCCAACTACTCACAACCGACAATGGCGTCGATTGTGTTGAACTCGTCAAACGAACGCAACCCGATTTGATATTACTTGATGAAAATTTACCTAAAATGGATGGTTCAGAGGTGTGTCAAACACTAAAGCAGTTACATGAAACTGCTGCCATACCGATTATATTGGTTTCCTCCCTGAACAGAGAGGAACGCCTGAGTCTCGGCAAAGAAGCCGGCGCAAATGACAGCCTGCAAAAACCTTTAAATGAACAACACTTACTCTCAAAAATATGTCAATATCTTCGCTAAGCTCGAAAAATCACAATAAGGATAATTCAATGAAAATATTTTTTGCCCTTCTACTCACGTTTAGCAGTTTACTTAGTGCCACGAGCAATGCAGCGTCTAAAGCGGAAATCGATGCTACGGCGGACGAAACTCTGAAAGCATTTTACAAACATTCATCCGCGGGAAAGGCCCTAGCAGCTAAAGCATCTGGAATATTGGTTTTTCCGAAAGTCATCAAAGCAGGTTTTGGCATTGGTGGTGAATACGGCGAGGGAAAACTCATTGTTAAAGGACAGTCGGCCGCCTACTACGCCACAGCAGGAGCTTCCATTGGATTCCAAATGGGCGCACAAATGAAAAGCCAAATTATACTATTTATGGAATCGTCAGCCCTGAAAAGCTTCCGTAACAGCGAAGGCTGGAAGGTTGGAGTCGATGGCAGCGTCGCTATTGCCAACTACGGCGCGGGTGGCGAAATAGATACAAAAACCATGGAACAACCTGTGATTGGTTTTATTTTTTCTAACAAAGGTTTGATGTATGATTTGAGCCTGGAAGGTTCAAAGTTCACAAAAATAGCGCGCTAAGCGCTATTCTTCACTGTCCATTTTGGTACGAAAACAAAACCATAAAACACAGTGGGACACATAAGCTTCGGTTTTACTTCCACTGTTAATTTCTTCTTCGGTCAAGGTGCCATCGCCGTTGCTATCGATGCTGGCGAATAGTCCCATATAGGAGCTGTATTCTTTCTGGCTGACCTTACCGTCGCGGTCAGTATCCAACTTAATAAATCTGGATTGTAACAGTGCTTTGCGTTTAGCGAGGTCGAGCCTTTCGTATTCACTAAAGGTCACGCCGCCGTCGCTGTCGAGATCCATGTGTCGAAATATGTTTAGCTTTTTTGAAGTGATTTCATCGAGGGTTATTTTAGCATCGCCGTTGGCGTCATACTTTGCCAGGAGCCAGTTCTCTCCCGTGTAATCATCCCCCTCAGAAAACGACGGAGCAGAAAAAACAGAGGTGGCAATCAGGGCGATTGCAATTTTCGAAACACTTTTCATCATATTCATGTACGACTTCCGTTGGCTGGTAATACAGCTCAACCTTGAGTGAACCCTTGGGCGTACCGCAGGGTTTCATATTATTATGTATGCGCATAGCCTATCTGAAGGCAGGTCACAAATAAGCACCCCTCTTAGACTATTTCTTCATGAAGGCCGACGCTTTAGCTGCCTTAATTGAATTAGCGATTGCCACTATGCCAATTGACGGCCCTGGAACAGCTTTCAACCTGATCCACCACGTTCAACACCAGGGCAAACAAGGCCATTCTGATGAGGATACCGTTGTCCGTTTGACGGAATATAGCGAGGTTAGGGTGTTGATTTAAATCGTTATCCAGCTCATTAGCGTCCGCGCGGGAGTCTCTTGGCAGTGGGTGCATGATCACGGTATTGGGTTGGCAAAATTGGGTATAAATCGCCTGATTCAGGCGGAATCGACCGCGGTAGTGGTCCGCCTCCTCTTTTGAGACAAAACGCTCTTCCTGAATCCGCGTGGAATAGGCAATATCAACGTTGCCAATACCCTGACTCATGTCGGACGAATGAATGACCTGATGACCAGCAGTTCGCAGCTCATCAAGAATGTATTCCGGCATGCCCAGCTCTTTAGGCGCAACCAGCGTTAGGTGTATATCTTTGAACAAAGTCAAAAGCTTGCACAGCGAATGAACTGTGCGACCGTGTTTCAAGTCGCCGATCATTGCGATGCGTAAACCATCGATACCTTTGTTCAAGCCCGACAACTCCTGACGAATAGTATAAAGGTCCAATAGAGCCTGGGTAGGGTGTTCATTCGGGCCATCCCCACCATTAATCACAGGCACACGGCTGGCCTGAGCAAACTCAGACACCGAACCGGACGCGGGGTGTCGCATACAAATTACGTCACTATAGCCCGAGAGTACTCGAGCGGTATCGTAAAGAGATTCACCTTTGGCAATGGCAGACGTCTCAAAACCCGTGGTTTCCCGCACCTCTCCACCCAGTAAATTGAATGCGCAGCCAAAACTGACTCTTGTCCGTGTGCTAGGCTCAAAAAACATATTACCTAAAATGGCACCCTCCAAAACCCGTGTGACCCGACGGCGCTGGGCGTAAGGTTCCATGGAGTCGGCGACTTGAAACACCCGTTCGATATCGGCGCGCTGGAACTGACCGATCGATAATATATGAGAGCCTGTGAATTCCACGGAGTGTCCTTGTATGCGCCATTGTGAGAGCGGCCATTTTAACGCCCTAAATCAATTTGGGAAATTAATTGATTGAAATACAAGGATAAATTTGTGTTTAAGGGGCTATAGTTTGTAGAATCACACAAAATATTGACGGCAAGGTGCCGATTACTTACAGAGTAATAAGTCAAAATCACTACAGAAGGAAGGCCTGTGGCATCAAATCGCCCTGACACACTGGTTAAATATTGCCCAACAGGAAGTGCCGTAAAGATTCTCTCAACGCAGGCTCTCAGGTGGAGTGCACCTCACCTTTCCTCCGATCCCTTTGAGTTAAATCATCAAGCGCAGCTGAATTTTGACCCTCATTCACTGCTGAATGGCGCCATTAAGGCCGCCACCGCCATGATCTTCGCTAAGGACGCTCCCCGGGGCAGCACACCCCTGTTAACGGCTATTCGTCGCTGGAGGGATGAGGAACGCTTTGCGTCACCAGAGGAAGCCGAGGAAGTCCTCAAGGAGCTGCTGTCTCAAATGGTTGATCAGCGGCAGGCAATGATTGACCAAACCATGACGGATTGGCGCAAATTTACACGCGCTATAAGAATTTGCAGCTTTGCCGCTAAACCTGATAATTTAATCGCGTGGCAGCACTTTGCCAATAATCATAGAGGAGTGGCCCTGCGGTTCTCTTCAGTAGAAGACAGCAGCTTAACGCAGCCTATGCCGGTTGAGTATAAAAACGTACGACCAGAAATCACTACATTGAAGGAGCAACTCACCGCAATTCTTCATGGGGAAAAATCCAAGCCCCAGGACAACTTCTACAATTATTTACTCTCTAAGCCCCTGTTCAGCAAAGAAGAACAAGAGTGGCGCTGTTTTCATACTGCGCCAGACGATCCTGGCGCGGAATCAAGTGATGCCAGCCAATGGTTTTGTGACAGGAAGTTTGAAAAGCATGAGTTGAGTGCCGTCTACTTTGGCGCGTTCACTCCCGCAAAAGACAAACGAGATATCTATGACCTTGTGAAAGAAAAATACAAACAGACTAAGATATTTCAGGCGAAGGTTGCACACGGTAAATACGAACTGGAATTCTCTCGCATATCAACAAAGTAGTAACAACTCCCGTCGTCACTACTTTGCATCCGGGCAAAATTCACAAGAGTGAGTCGCCATACTCCAGTAAGGCCTGCAGGATGTGGGACTTCTCAGTATAATGTTGATCCAGACGCAACGCGTCCAATTGCTGGTAATAATCCTGCAATACAATTGACCCTCCTGCATCCGCAGCCGTCAACCTTTTGTAACAATACTCTTGCCAGCGCTTACTCTCTTCCGGCTTCAGGGACTCCGGAAAGTTGCGTGCTCGATAACGAAACAACAGTTCCGGCAGGCGAGCATCTTTAAAACCAAATTGTGTATTCGCCAGCTCCTCTGACGTAGCATTACGAATCGCAAACATCGCCTGCTTATCCTGAGGCGAAAAGAACCCATTATAGAGTTGTTGCTCCGGATCTGTTCGAGGCTCAAAATCCTGCACTTTATAAACTTGCTGCAATTTGTGCACAATATCCATCTGCTGCAGTCGCCGCCAATTCTCCTGCACAACATCGGGGTTTAGTTTCAGCCGCCCTGCCGTTTTTGCATCAACCATTTTAGGCGTCACTAGAACCGGGCATTTATTGAGGTGCACCAACGTAAGGGGTAAACGTTCCACGCCTTCAGGCAGGTCTTCACTGCGTGTAAACAATCGCTCCCGAATTTGATCGATACCCAATTGCGCCAAGGGTGCAGGATCAGCACTTAAATCAAAGGCTATCACGGCATTTTTATTGACCGGGTGTGCGGCAATGGGTGCGATGATCGCCGCGCAGCCATTTTCTGCAGGGAACATTGATGAGATGTGCAGTACCGGTTTCCGTGACTCTAAATCCAGCAATTCTTTAACGCGATTCTTTTGTCTCAGCTTGTAAACATAGTCATACAACTTAGGCTGACGGGTCTTAATCAATTTTGCCAGTGCAATTGTTGCCTGTACATCTGACAGTGCATCGTGAGCAGACTCGTGCATCAAACCATTGGCGGCACACAGGTGTTCCAGTTTGAAACTGGGTTTACCATCCTCTCGCATCGGCCACTCAATGCCTTCAGGGCGAAGTGCGTAGACGAGGCGAACCATATCAATGATATCCCAACGGGAATTGCCGTTTTGCCACTCGCGCTCATAGGGGTCATAGAAGTTTCGATAGAGCGCATAGCGTGTGACTTCATCATCAAAACGCAGGGTATTATATCCGACACCACAGGTGCCAGGCTGCGATAACTGTTCGTGTATCGTCGCGATAAATTCTTGCTCACTCACGCCTTCGGCCAGGGCCTGCTGCGGTGTGATACCTGTGATAAGGCAGGCAATGGGCTTGGGGAGAACATCAGCGCTCGGTTTACAATAA
>CAJWCA010000319.1 GCA_913020395.1 uncultured Cellvibrionales bacterium
GATTGGGAAATTGTTCAGGGCGTTGATATCAATGATTTCTCTCGCGAGAAAATGAGCGCCACTGAAAAAGAACTGCAGGAAGAACGCGATGCAGTGAAAGATCTTTTGCCCGCGTAAGCGTGTTTAAGATTCTGCAAAGGGCGTCGCTTATGCGGCGCTTTTTTTTGCCCGAAATTTCTCGGTTTAATGAAGGGGCTGGGGTTATACTCTCCGGCAGAGATCATCTATTCATTTTTAAGGAAGTACTATGGCACTCCCCAAAGTTGGCAACATGGCGCCCGCGTTTACACTGTTGAATCAAGATGGCGAGAAAGTAAGCCTTAAGGATTATAAGGGTAAGAGCGGGGTGGTTTTGTATTTCTATCCTCGCGCCAGCACACCCGGTTGTACACTGCAGGCGAATGGCCTAACTGAGATTAAGTCAGAGCTTGATAAACGTGGGTACGTCGCCATCGGTGTGAGTTTTGACCCAGTGGCCAAGGTAAAGAAGTTCCACGATAAATATGAAATGAACTTTCCATTATTGTCCGATGAAGACCATGCCATCATCGACAAGTATGGCTGCTGGCAGCTAAAGAAATTCATGGGCAAGGAAAATATGGGAACAGTCAGAACGACGTTTATTATTGGAAAGGATGGTCGCTTGACTAAAATTATGGATAAATTTAAGACCAAAACTCACCATGAGACTTTGTTGGAAGTATTGAACGAGCTGTCTGTTTAAACGTTTTTCAGATAGAAATGATAAAAGCCGCTATAAGATTTATAGCGGCTTTTTTGGCTCTAGGACTTAACAAAAACGCTTTTTATTTTCCGGCGCAGGCCCCAAATAACAAACATAAACACAATCACTAGCGAACCCATAAGCACTCTTTTAATCATCTTTGGGATGTTATTTTTCAGTATGTACATATCAGGCTTGCCACTTTCCCAAACGGTCCACTGGGTTGCGAGGTCGGAGGCCATGGACCGGTTTCCCGTCGACAAAACAATCAGGCCGTTACCGGTAGCGGGGTTCACTCGCGCCGTTGTGTTTAACATGGGGGATTGTCCTCCGTGACCAATAATGAAATCGCCTTCTCCATTATCTGCAAACAGCATGGGACCTGCGCCCCAAATATCAATGCCAAAGGTTTCCGCGATGGGTTGCCTCATCAGAATCAGTGATTCTTGAGTCAGTTGATTTGCGTTAACACTGGCACCCTTTTGCGAGTAGTGTGCGGCTAAAAATTTTGCTAGATCTTCGAGGTTGCTGTACAAACCAGTCGCCGCGAGGGAAGTGTATTGCGGGTAGATTTTGTTTCCGCCAAGGCCGTCGTGGTAGCGAGCCAAAGAGGGGTGATCATTGGCGACATTGTAAGAAGTGTGATTCATGCCCAGAGGTGTGAAGACTTCCGCAGTCATAAACTCTGAAAATGACTCTCCAGAGACCTCTTCGACGATCAATTGCAGTAGATTGTAGCTGCCGCCAGAATATTTAAACTGCGTGCCGGGCTCGATGCCAACCTCGACACGCCCTGATACTCCGGGGTCTGCATCCAAGGCCTGAGTCAAATGATCCGTAAGTGGCTGGATGGGTGTACCAGGCGCAAAACCGTCGTGTCCCAACCCGTCTGTCAAGCCAGCGGTATGACTCAGTAGGCGCCGGACGGTAACGCCCTCGTTGTCATAGGCGGTTTCAGGCAGTTGCCAGCGAGTGAGGTAGTTAGAGACGGGCTTGTCCAATTCTAGATCGCCACGCTCAACTAGAACCATAACGCCATAGGATGTGACCCATTTGCTAAGAGAGGAGAGGCCAAAAAGCGTCTTTGAATCGACGGGTTTGCCTTTTGAATCATACTGCTCAGCAAACACCTGGCCCTGATCTATTAGCATGTAGGCATAATTCCCCTTAAATTCCTTTTGCAAACGAGCGGTAGATTGCGCCATAAAGGCCGCTGAATCGTGTTTGGGCGCGATAGCGTGTAGAAACCACCCCTGTTTAAGACTGGCTACGTTGGCTGCACCCCACAGGGCAATTAAGGCCAATGCGGCTAAAGTGCGTAGAAGGAAGGTGTACATGGTGTTCTCCCGGCAAAGTTCAAAGCGCGACAAGCACTTTGTAGGCTGGCATTATCGAGGGACTTGGCAAGCAGTAGGGTGGATGATTCACCAACTGCATTTTAGTGGCACGAACAGCAGAGAAAGTCTGTCAAATTCGCTTAAGATGGGTGAACCCAACTAGAGAGCTCGATTTATGTCGACAAAGGTTTTTCACGTACTGTTACTTTTGAGCCTTATGTTCGTGGGGCCACATGTCATCGGGGAGGAAGGTGTGTACACGGCTCCGACGCTGTTTGTGGCTGACGTTAAGGTCAGGGCGCTGGAGCACCTTGGGTCCGAGGCCTGTGCTGACCCATCTCATGATGACAAAGATTGGGTGGGGATAAAATTTTCCGATATTCCCCAAAACAGTAGTGTGTGTGTCCGCAAATGGTTTGAATTCACTGACAAACAAGTCCCCGCAAACCCGGCTTTGTTAATCGGTTTATTAGCCTCTACGAATGTTTATTGGGATGGACACTTATTGCTTCGCAATGGTGTGCCAGCTTCGACTGCGGCCAATGAGCACGCTGGCAGTGTGCAAACCTTGGAACGTTTGCCGATAAGTGCCGTACAGCCGGGTCGGCACTTGCTTTCAATTGAATTGTCTAGCTTCCAGGTAGGCGCGAAACTTGAAGGCATTGCCTATGTGCTGGCGATTGTGAACGAGAAAAACTTACAAAAGACGATCTTAAGTATTTCAATCATCAGTGCTTTATTGGTCGGTTCTTTGATTATTTTGGCGATATTCTTTCAAATGTTATTTAGCCTCTATTATCGAGATCGCTCTTTTCAAATCTTCTCTGTACTTTGTTTGTCGGCAACTCTATTGTTGATTGCCGAACAGTGGAAGTTGTGGGTGTTTTACCCCTACGATTGGCACGTCACGCGCATTAATCTTGTTTTGGCATTCACCTTTTTGACAAGCTTTTTGCTGCCAAGTTTTTACATCTATTACTATAGAGGTTTGGGTGGCGGCAACAAATTAAACGTGAAATTGCTTGTTTTGCTAGCGGGACTGTTTTTAGCCGCTTTGCTGCCTGGTGGATTCGATCAAAAAAGTCTGTATCTCTTTGGGTTTTCTATTGTCGCGAGCCTGATGGTGTGTGGAGAAGCTTTAATTGGAAGGCGGTCAGGTGCTGGTTTTAGTTTTGTTTTGTTGGCGCTGAGTTTTCTTTGTCTAATTCAGCTGCCCTTTATTTTTACGGAATTTGGTTTTGCCAGTATGTTGGCCTTGCTGATGCCCGCCATGCTCATAAACTTGATTGCTGAATTGCGTCGAAATCGCGACAAAGCTCTGACCGCTGAGCGTATGAAAAGCGAACTTTTACGCCGCAATTTACAACCTCATTTTTTGATGAACAGCTTGACTCATTTGCTTGAATTGATTGAAGTCCTGCCTGTTCAAGCCGTGGACTTCGTTACTCAATTGGCGGATGAGTTTCGCTTGTTGCTCCGGCTCTCAAACAAAAACGTCATTTCACTCGATGATGAGCTGGCTTTGTGTCGTAGTCATTTGAACATTATGTCCAGTCGTTACCAGAAATCCTTTTCTCTGAATGTTGTGGGTCCGGTAAATCAGGTCTCTATCCCTTCGGCTATTTTGCACAGTCAGATTGAAAACTGTTTTACTCATAATCGAATTTCCTCAGACAGGATCTTTGAGCTGAAAGTAGTGGTTAGCGGTCGTCGGGTAAATCTGTTATTGAAAACACCAACAGATGACCCACTTGAACATGAAAGCACAGGCCTTGGAGACGCCTATGTGAAGGCGAAACTGTCAGAAACTTGTGTGAGTGATTGGCGTTTTACATGGGAAAGGCAGACGGATGAATGGCTGGTGTTGATCGAATATGAAATATTACCCAAGTTACTCATCCCTGAGGAGGAAAATTCATGCACTTAGTTATTGTGGAAGATGAGCCCTTGGTGCAGCAGCGCTTACTACGACTCAGTAAGAAAATTTTGGGCGAAAAATTGCTAAAGATCAGTGTTTTTGATGAACTTAATGAGGCTGAAGCCTATCTGGATGAGCATTGTGTGGATCTATTGTTATTGGATTTGAACCTTCAGGGGCGAGATGGTTTTTCTTTACTTAAAAACCAAATGGCAGCGTCATACCACACAATTATTGTTTCGGCGTATGCAGACAAAGCCATTGACGCATTTGAATATGGCGTTCTAGATTTTGTTGCGAAACCCTTTACCGAACAGCGCTTGAGTGCAGCGTTCCAACGTGTGTTAGAGAGCCAGCAGCGTAGCGACTACGGTTGTCGTTTTCTCAGTGTGAAGATTGCCCAGAGAGTTGAGCTGGTCCCGGTTAGCGACGTAAGCTTTGTGCGCGCCGAAGGTCATTATTCGGAGTTGAATCTGCCCAGTGTAGACAGTCAAGACGATTGGAAAACGCTGCTGCATAATAAGAGCATAGATAAAATTTCGGATGTCTTGCCTGAGAATTTTTCGAGGGTGCATCGATCGTATCTGGTCAATATGAATAAAGTAAAACAACTCAGCATAGCGCCTGGAGGGCGCTATATGCTTGAATTGGTGTCGGGGCATTCTATTCCGGTGGGGAGGACTCGCTACAAAGAAATCATGGAGAAAATTGTTTAGGGGTTTACTTCATCCATCTCCAGATCCATCCGATACTGAAACCGTTCTGGATGGTAATAAACCTGAAGATAATCCACCAACACCTCTTCTCCAGAGCTGTTATCAAAAGACCGTCGTATCAGGCTGATGAGTGGGGCACCCACTTCTGTATCAAGCGCTTTAGCCAATTCATCGGTGGCAGCCACTGCACTGATGGTCTGTGTCACATGGGTGATGTCCAAGCCCTGTTTGCGGAAAATCTCTAATCGAGGAGTGTTCTCTAAGTCACTGGCTTCTATATCATCGTTCAATCCAGTGGTCCAGCTGTCGTAGAAACCAAAAGCTTGGTCGTCGCGTACACGTACTCGAACAAGATGTAGAGCCTTAGTGCCGCCATCGAGTTTGAGTTCTTCTCGGATATCGGCAGGAACCTGTGATCGTTCACAAGCGATCACTTTGACATCTGAGTGACGCGCCATACTTTCAATTTCCTGCAGCATGCCGACCAGAGGCGCTTTTACAGGTTGAGGGGAATATTCG
>CAJWCA010000320.1 GCA_913020395.1 uncultured Cellvibrionales bacterium
GATTTGAGCGATACTGACGTCACAACCGGCTCGGGCATTAATTTCTCGTTGGTTGCGCGAGATTACATTAAAGGTGCCGCTACCTACTGTACCTAAACCACAGATACCTATTTTTACCGGTTTCACAGTGTTTTTCTCCTGCTAGAAATGCCATATCACCCGCCTCGAGGGCAGAAAGAGGGCCACCTTACTGACCCTCGCAAGCCCTGTCAATCCGATGGCTTCATTTCTATACAGTTGGAAGAAAGGATCTAATTAACACCGAGAACTTTGGCTAATTCATCAGCCGTTCGATATCCGGGAATGAGCGTGCCATCTGCCAAAACCAGCGCAGGAGTCCCTGTAACGCCCAGTCGACTCCCCAGTGAATATTGCTTTGCCACTGGGTTATTGGCGCAGACTTTGAGGTCTACACTCTCTTTGTTTTTAAAGCGTGTGAGTGTGGTTTCAGGGTCGTCAGCACACCAGGCAGTAGCCAACTTTTTAAAGCCAGCAGAACCCAATCCAGCGCGAGGATAGGCCAAATACCGCACCTCGATCCCCCTGGCATTCAGGGCGGGCACCTCTTTATGCAGTTTTCGGCAAAAAACACAGTCGACATCGGTGAATACGTTGATGTAAGCCAGACGCTCACCCTTGGGGGAAAAAATAATCTGCTCTGATTGAGGTACCGCCGCCAACAGGCTGACACGCTCATCTGCTCGTGTCTGCTCTTGCAGATTGACAAACATTCCCGGTTTTACCTGGTACATGTCACCGGCAACAAAATAATTGCCATCCCCACTGACAAACAGGGTTGGGCCATTAGGCACATCCACTTGATAGAGGCCTTTGACCGGTGAAAACTTCACAGGCCCATAGGGTAGATCTCCCCTGCCCGATCGCAGTTTGGCCAAAATTGTAGCGCTGACCACCGGATCAACAACTTCACGGTCTGCAGCAATTGCACCGGATGCCAATAAACCCATAACAAGTGACAAAACCGTCAGAACCGACGCAATATTGCGGAAAATACGAACCTTCAATGGAATACCCTCTAGATAAATATCAAACAACGTCATACTACCTCAATTGGTCAACTATCCGCAGCAGTAGTTCCCCTCTTTTCCCTACGCGCGCGGATGATGTGCACTGTGTAAGTCTTTCAAACGCTGCTTGGCTACATGGGTGTAAATTTGCGTGGTCGAAAGATCACTGTGCCCCAGCAAGAGTTGAACCACACGCAAGTCTGCCCCATGGTTCAACAAGTGCGTTGCAAAGGCGTGACGTAAGGTGTGTGGGGAAAGATCTTTTTGAATGTTAGCTTGCTGCGCCCAGAACTTTAGTCGATGCCAAAATGTTTGGCGGGTCATCATCTGCGCCCTTTTGCTGGGGAACAGCACATCTGCCGGCTTGCCGTTCAGCAACACCGGACGGGACTCCTGCAGATAGCGTTGCAGCCAGGACAACGCCTCCTCCCCCAGGGGCACCAGCCGCTCTTTACTGCCCTTACCCATAACCCTGACAACACCCTGCCGCAGGTTGATCTGTGCGACCGTCAGAGAGACTAACTCGGTGACCCGCAAGCCCGCGGCATACAATACTTCTATCATTGCCTTGTCACGCAAACCAATTGGATCTGAGCAGTCCGGCGCCGCCAACAGGGCTTCAACGTCAGCCTCCCCCAAAGACTTGGGTGCCGCGGGCACCAATTTGGGATTGGAAACCTTTGCTACAGGGTCGTGCTGAAGAATATTTTCACGTAATTGATAGGCGTAAAAACCTCTGATACAACTCAAAAAACGTGCCGTTGAGCGCGCGCTGTATTGCGCCTGATAACGCCAGGCTAAACACTCTTTGATATCAGCTTCACTCGCCGACAGCAATGTCTGCGTTGAACGGGCGAGCCACAGTGCAAGACTGACCAGGTCGCGACGGTAAGAGGCCAGAGTATTTTGACTCAAACCCTTTTCCATCCACAAGGCATCGAGAAACTGGTCTATTGCCAGAATTTCACTGGGTGGGAGCTTTTCACTATGGGTATCAGGATTGGTTTTCACAAGCGCGCGGGAGCAAGGGCTCAGCTCAAATTGGGAACATGAGGTGGACGGTACCACAAATAACAGGCATAAAAAAACCCGGTCAGTTTCCCGACCGGGTTTTTGTCAGCGCGAAGCGCTTAGCTCAACTTTTCTTTAATACGTGCGGCACGACCGGTGAGGTCACGCAAGTAGTAAAGTTTGGCCTGGCGTACATCGCCGCGACGCTTAACGTTAATGCTGTCAACCTGCGGGCTGTGAGTCTGGAACGTACGCTCAACACCCACACCGTGGGAGATCTTGCGAACGGTGAATGCAGAGCTGATGCCACGGCTGCGAACAGCAATAACAACACCTTCAAAGGCCTGCAGACGCTCACGGGTACCTTCCTTCACTTTAACCTGAACAACAACAGTGTCGCCCGGTGAAAATTCTGGCAAGTCGGTTTTCAGCTGGGCGTTGTCCAGCTCCTGAATTATTTTATTGCGGTTACTCATTGTAAACTCCTGAAATATGTAGCTTCACAGCTAGGTTTAATCGCCTTTAGCGTTTTCAAGGTCTCGACGAAAGTCCGTCAACAGCGCCTGCTGCTCCTCACTCAATTCAATCTTTTCCAGCAAGTCTGGCCGTCTCTGCCAGGTTCGCCCCAGCGCCTGCTTATGGCGCCAAAGCCGAATGCTTTTGTGGTTTCCAGATAACAATACATCCGGAACCGCTTGCCCCTGAAATACTTCGGGGCGGGTGTAGTGTGGACAGTCCAGCAAGCCATCTGTAAAAGAGTCTTGCTCGGCTGACTGAGCGTGGCCCAGCGCGCCTGGCAACAATCGTGTTACCGCATCCACCAACACCATGGCAGCCAACTCGCCACCACTGAGAACGTAGTCACCAATCGAAATTTCCCGATCAACTTCCCGCTCTATTAGGCGCTCATCCACTCCTTCGTAGCGCCCCGCCAACAATACCAGATTGCCGGCCTCTGCCAATTCACCCGCCACTGCTTGTCGCAGTGTCTGTCCCTGGGGTGACAGATAAATCACTTGTGTTGCCTCATTTTGGCCCTGGGCCCAAATTTTGGCAGCGGCCAATGCATCCTGCAGCGGCTGAACTTTCATCACCATGCCGGGGCCGCCCCCATAGGGGCGATCATCGACAGTTTGGTGCTTGTCAGTGGTCCAGTCGCGAGGGTTAAAGTGCTTGAGCTCTATCAGCCCCTGCTTAACCGCTCTACCACTCACACCATAGTCCGTTATGGCTTCAAACATTTCCGGAAACAAGGTCACTACGGCAATTTTCATTCTAGCTAATCGCCCTATTTCAGCCCGTTGTTAAAATTCCGGGTCCCAATCAACTACCATCTCATTGGCATCCAGGTCTACTGACCTGATCACCTGATCCGGCAAGTAAGGGATCAATCGATCTTTCTGGTCGATACTGTCGCTGTCGCCCTTCACCAGCAGAACATCGTTGGCGCCCGTTTCCATCAAGCGGTCCACAGTGCCCAATCTGACAGTCTGCCCTTCGTATTCCGAAATAACAGACAGGCCTTCCAGCTCGTGCCAGTAAAACTCGTCGGCGGCCAATTCAGGCAGCTGACTGCGCTCTACGGCGATATCAACCTGGCAGTACTCCCGCGCCAGATCTCGGTCATCAACGCCCTTAATATGGGCGATGAAACCTTGACCGTGCACCTGGCCGTCATCAATCTCAACGGCCTTCACGCCATGGCGGGTTTTCAGCCACCAGGGCTTGTACTGCAATATATTTTCCCGCGGGGCGGTGTCTGAGTGGATTTTCACCCAACCTTTAACACCGTGCACCGTGGTAATACGCCCCACATTGATCAAGTTCGATTTTTTAGTCGCCATGTTTAGGCAGGCCAATCACAATCGAATCACAATGGGTGCGTGTAAACACTTAGGCTGCAGCTGCTTGGTCTTTCAGCAACTTGGCAACGCGGTCGCTAACTTGTGCGCCCTGGCCAACCCAATAATCAATGCGCTCATTATCAGTGCGCAGACGCTCTTCCTGACCACGGGCAACCGGGTTGAAAAAGCCTACACGCTCAATGTAACGGCCGTTGCGTGCGCTGCGGCTGTCTGTAACGTTCAAGTGATAAAATGGGCGCTTCTTAGAGCCACCGCGTGAAAGTCGAATGCTTACCATGTAAGTCGTATCCTGTATAACCAGTTATCGTGTTGCCTCACGGCAAGACACTATGCAATGCCTCACTGCCCAAATGACCGGTAATTACCGGGCCTTCAGCCAATTTGGCGTAAATTCGTCCATCGCGCAGACACAGGCCTGCGGAAGGCGCGGTATTTTAGGGGAAAATGCCTTTCGCTGCAAGTCACTTCATACCAGGGGGCAAACCGCCTCCGGGAAAGCCGCCAGGGGGCATGCCACCACTGCCGCCAGGCATCATGCCGCCCATGCCGCGCATCATTTTAGCCATGCCGCCGCCCTTCATCTTCTTCATCATTTTAGCCATCTGCTTATGCTGCTTTAAAAGACGATTAAGGTCTTGCACCTGAGTGCCAGAACCCAGCGTGATACGACGTTTGCGGCTGCCATTAAGCAGATCAGGGTTGCTGCGTTCCGCGGGTGTCATGGAGTCAATAATGACTTCCATGGTTTTGAATTGCTTGCTCATATTGGCCTGCTCAGCCATCTGGGCCATGTTGCCCATGCCGGGGAGTTTCTCGAGCATAGAACCCATGCCACCCATGTTTTGCATCTGCTGCAGCTGATCGCGCAGATCAACCAGGTCAAACTTCTTACCCTTGGTGACCTTCTTAAGCAGCTTCTGGGCTTTATCTTTATCGATATTCCGCTCGGCTTCTTCGATGAGCGACATGACGTCACCCATACCGAGAATGCGAGAAGCAATTCGATCGGGGTGGAATGGCTCCAGGGCATCAACCTTTTCACCCATACCCAGGAATTTAATCGGCTTGCCGGTCACTTGCCTGACCGAGAGGGCCGCGCCGCCACGCGCATCGCCGTCTGCTTTAGTCAAAATCACACCGGTCAATGGCAGCGCTTCATTAAAGGCCTTGGCTGTATTGACGGCATCCTGACCAATCATCGCATCAATCACAAACAAGGTTTCAACCGGGCTCACTGCTGCGTGCAGACCCTTAATCTCATCCATCAGCTCCTCGTCA
>CAJWCA010000321.1 GCA_913020395.1 uncultured Cellvibrionales bacterium
CGGACAGCACCGTAGACCACAACGACATCAACTTACATTTTATGGCGTCGGTCAGTAAAAGTTTCGCCTCAGCAGTGGTGGGCGTTGCGCTCCACCAGGGTTATTTGCCCAACACAGACGTGAATGTGCTGGAGGCCTTTGCCGAGTTTTCGCCGTTCACTCATCTTGATGAAAACAAACAACAGATAACACTTCACGACCTACTGTCCATGAGAGCCGGTATTCAATGGGACGAGTGGTCAACCCCCTATGGCAACCCCAACAACAGCTGGACCCAGGTTTCCGAGTCCTTCAATTGGGTGAAAACTTTGCTATTCATGCCAATGGACTCAGAGCCTGGTACTACCTTTATCTACAATACTGCCCTCCCTACCGCCATTACCCAATTGGTAGAAAACTTTAGCGGTATCGACGACGAAGTCTTCATTCGAGAGCAGCTGTTTCTCCCGCTGGGCATTGAAAAGGTCGCCTGGCAAGCCTCTGGGGCCGGCGAACTACACACCGGCGGTGGACTGTTTATCTCCAGACGTGACATGGCCAAGTTTGGCCAACTCTACCTCAATGGCGGCATGTGGCAAGGACAGCGCCTCATCTCTGAGTCTTGGGTCGAAGCCTCTACCACGGCAATCACCCCGCTGGAGTGGGGAGACAATACTATGGGTTACGGGCTCCAATGGTGGACCAATGAATTTTCGCTGGGCGACAACACAATCAACGGCTACCACGCGGCGGGTTATGGGGGGCAGTTTATCTTTGTATTTGAGCAGCTCGATGCGGTCGTGGTATTCACAGGCAAAGACTACAATCACGGCGCCCAATACCGGGCACGGACTTATCAGCTGCTCAATGATCATATTTTGCCTGCTTTGCTAGACAGCCAATAGACCAAACGACACCAGATTACCTGGGCCCTGCAGGGCTCTCTTGCAATAAACTCCACGATACAAATAAAAAGTAAAGTGTACTTGACACCAGGCACACACCTCTCTATCCTCCAATGTAAAACTTACTTTACTTATTGACAAGGTTATTAGACTTATGAAGAAGACACTCGATGCGATATTCAATATGGGCCTGCCAGCCCGGGACATCAAAAACGCAAACTACGTTAACCTCTGGATCTTCATTTGGGTGGTCTCGATGCTGGGTTCAATTGGCCTGATTGAGATTGGCAGAGAAGCACAATGGAGCTACTTTTCGGCCCTGGCCCTGTCAACTATCGCTCTGCATACTCTCATTGGCGTCATAATGGTATTTGTATACAAGCGCTTTTTGTCTGCTCTGGATGAAATGGAAAGAAGCGTTCAGCTAAACGCCTTGGCAGCGACTGTCGGCGTGGTGTTTGTCGGGTTTTCCAGCTACTCAATTTTAGAAAAAGCCGCCTTTCTTCCCTATTTGAAGTTCGAATACATTCTGATGGCAATGAGCCTCACCTATTCATTGGGGCTTATCATTGGTCGGGTTCGTCTTCAATGAAAAATCGTATCAAAGTACTACGGGCGGAAAAAAACTGGACCCAGGCAGACCTGGCCTCTGAATTGGAGGTGAGCCGGCAAACCATCAATGCAATAGAAAAAGGGAAGTTTGACCCCAGTTTACCACTGGCATTCAAGCTGGCACGTTTGTTTCAATTGGCAATCGAAGACATATTTGAGGAGGAACTCGTCACAGATTAGTATCGGTTCCTCCTATCATTTGGTTCAAATTAAGATCAAAACATTTGCTATAAACCGGTGGTTAGAACTTCTACTTCTTATGAGGTTTTAGCCGCCACAAATGTGAACCCGTTCCCTCCTCTATACTCTAACTAGGGCATTATCGATCATGTGCTCAGCGGCACCTTTTTCCGTACGTTTACGATATTGATCGACAAGAGACTAACTCATCATGACTCTCTCTGTTATTTGTTCATGTGGATTCAGCGAATATGCCCCCGCTCCTATGACGCATAGACAGCGGAACATCTTTGCGATTGCTTTGTACCTGCTAATGTCTATGGTGCTGTTCAATTCAACGGCGGCCCGGGCACAAACAGACAGTGCCACCGTCTTCGCCAACCAGGTTCAGGAAATGTATGTCTCCTACTACGGTCGGCCAGGCGACCCTGCGGGTGTGAATTTCTGGGTAGGGAAACTGACCGAAAGTAATGGCGACTTAACAGCAATCATCAATCAATTTGGCAACTCTCAGGAATACAACGACCGCTTTCTCGGCCTGAGCAATGAGCAACTCGTCAACAATATCTTTATCAACCTGTTTGGGCGCAACGCCGACCCCGCAGGCCTGGACTTTTATCGGGGTCGCCTCGACAGTGGCGCATTAACATTGTCTTCAATTGCCTTGAATATTTCAGATGGCGTTATGGAAGGCACGGATGATTTCGATATTGTCGCCAATAAAATCAATGTAGCCACGGCTTATACAGCTCAAGTTGACGAGCAATCGCTGAGTTACGGCGCCGATGAGCTCGATGCGGCAATCGCCATTATTGCAGGTGTCGACAGCAGTCAGGCCTCGGTCGACGCCGCAACAACGACCATTAACGAATTAACAGATGGCGAAACAGACATGGAGCTTGCTCTGTGGCAAGAGTATTACGAGACCAATATTTCCGCCCAGATTATTCAATCACAGTGTATCAACTGCCATGTCTCCGACGGAGTGGCAAGCCAGACTCGACTTAGCTATCAACCCTCAAACAGCGCAAACTACCAGACAACAAATTTCACCACCCTTCGCAATTTCATGGACACCGTTGAGGGCGGCGGCACCTTGATTCTGGACAAGGCACGAGGTGTTGGCCACGGCGGAGGGGTTCAACTGTCGACCGGCTCACCAGCCTACGAAAACCTGTCAACGTTTGTGGGGCTTGTCACCGGCACCAGTACATCCACAGGCGTGCCTGGAAAGCCTTTTTTTGACGGTATTTCCTCGATCAGTTCTGCCGAGACACTAAGGCGTGCGGCCATTCTTCTGGCAGGCCGACTGCCCACGACTGGAGAGCTTGCCAGTCTCAACGAAAATGATACGGCGACACTTAGCGCTGCCTTGAGAGGTTTGATGCAGGGTGAAGGGTTTCACCAATTTATCATTGAAGGCGCCAACGATCGCTTGCTGACAGACAAATTTATTCAGAGGTCACAAATTCTCGATACAGGGGAGTCTTATTTCCCGGATTATTTAGAAAAAAGTTATCAGCTCGCTTTGAACAACACGGTAGAAGAAGGATGGGCCTGGCAATCTCAGGTTAACTTTGCGGTGGCACGGGCCCCACTGGAATTAATCGCCTACATCATTGAAAACGAGCGTCCGTATACCGAAATTTTAACCGCTGATTACATCATGATGAACCCCTACTCTAACGAAGTGTACCGAGGGGGATTGAGCTTTGCAGACAATACAGATTTTAACGACTGGAAACCTGCAACCATTCAGGGATATCTGAGACAGGATGACAGCCTCGTTTTTGAGTTTGATCTCGAATTGGGAGGGCGTGTGCTGTCGGGCGGACTGGAGACAGTCTATCCCCATGCAGGTGTACTGAAATCCTCATCTTATTTAGCTCGCTATCCAACAACCGCAACCAACCGAAATCGCGCCAGGTCCCGATGGACCAACTATCACTTTCTCGGTTTTGATATTGAAAAATCTGCCGCCCGCACCGTTGACCCCGTCGCGCTAGCCGACACCAACAACCCCACCATGAACAACGGCGCCTGCACCGTGTGTCACGAAGCCATGGATCCTGTGGCGGGTGCCTTTCAGAACTATGGAGAAAAAGGATTCTACCGCGACCAGTGGGGTGGCCTCGATTCACTGCCCGACACCTATAAATGGCCAGAGCAAGATTCTGGCAGCCTCTACCAATATGGAGACTCGTGGTTCAGAGACATGAGGGATCCCGGCTTTAAGGGTGAAACCGCACCGGACAATACACGGTCCCTTCCCTGGCTTGCCAGTCAGATGGTAATGGATCCCCGTTTTGCCAGTGCCGCGATTCGATTCTGGTGGCCCGCTATAACGGGCAATGAATCTCTCACCGTGCCCGACGAAAATCAAGACGCCGACTTCCAGGCTAGGCTCCGTGCGTTCGAAGCCCAAAATGACTTTATCAACGAAGTAGCCGATGACTTGCGTGTTAACTACAATCTAAAAGATGCTCTGGTTGCCATTCTAAGCAGCCAGTGGTTTCGCGCCAATGCCACCCCTTCCCTGTCGGCGGAACGCAAAATTGAGCTGGCGGGAGTTGGCGCGGAAAAGCTGTTAACTCCCGAACAGCTGGACCGTAAAACCAAAGCCATTACCGGCTTCTCGTGGGGCGAGTCTTACCCCGAATGGCGCGGGGGACATCGCTGGAGCGAGCTGAATAACAATTTGCGTTTATATTATGGCGGCATAGACTCCGATGGTTTAACCACCCGTTCAACTGAGCTCACCGCCTTAATGTATTCTGTGGCCAACAAACATGCAGTCGCCGCGTCCTGCCCGATTGTCATCGGCGAGTTCAGTCAGCCCGCCAATAGTCGCTTCTTATTTGCCGACCTTGAGAAAAATGACACACCCGCTAACGCCTCTTCCAAAATTCGCGCTGTGATTGTCAGCTTACATGAGAAGTTATTGGGCGAAACACTGGGATCTGACGACCCTGAGATTGATGCAACCTACGCGCTCTTTACTGAAAGCGTCGAAGCGAAACAGACTCGCAATGAATGGGAACACATTCTTGGGCCGGGGCTAAGCTGCGACTCTGAATTTGAATGGGAGGATGGACGGGATGCCAACGGTACCCTTTCCGGGTGGCGAGTTGTTGTTACTTACCTGATGGCGGACTATCGCTATATCTACGAATAAACTCAAACCAATATTGCCAGTTCGGACCCGTGTCCGCATTACGCGTGCGACCACAAAGCAGGAGTAACCATGAAGCGACGTGATTTTCTAAAACTCTCAGCATTTTCTGCAATGGCAGCAGGACTGCCTGCGTCGTTTAAGCTGCAGGCGCAGTCGCAACTAAACTACGACGGCCCTCTTTATATCACCTTGTGTGCCGAGGGTGGCTGGGATGTAACCAGCTTTTGTGACCCCAAGCTGAATGTGCCCGGGGAAGAGGTGATCAACCATTGGGCTCAAACGGCTGATATTGGCGAGGCGGGTAATATCCGTTACGCCAATTTTGCCAACA
>CAJWCA010000322.1 GCA_913020395.1 uncultured Cellvibrionales bacterium
GATCTCCTCTATTGAACTGGAGAACTGCGCCGCGGATCACCCCCAGGTCGCTGAAGCCGCTGTAGTGGGTATCTCTCACCCCCGCTGGACCGAACGCCCCCTGCTGGTGGTTGTAAGCAATGAGGGTGAAACCATAGACCCCGCAGATATGCTGGCGTGGTTCGATGGCAAGGTAGCCACCTGGTGGGTGCCTTCTGATGTTGTCTTTGTCGACTCGCTGCCCCATACCGCCACCGGGAAATTGAGCAAAAAAGATATCCGGGCGCAATTTAAAGACCATGCCTGGAGTAAGTAGATAAGAGGAAATTCACGACGGGTAAGCCATTACCCGTCTAACCAAACTAAAAATAGTGTCTATACTAGTAAGTTATAGCTTTTTTCTATTGCCATTAGTGGTTAACATACTAATCACTGGGTTTGGAAAAGACCCTATAAATAAAATGAGAGAGACAAGACATGAAAACTATTTTGCACTCTAAAGAGATGCGAGGCACCTCTGCGCCACGCTTCAATAAAACTCCATTAGTTGCTGCCCTCCTGCTAGCCCTTCCAACGGCTCCGACTTTCGCACAGGATGGCGACTTTGCCCTGGAAGAGATTGTGGTAACAGCAACCAAGCGTGCCGCATCAGCTCAAGACATTCCCTTGAGTATATCTGCTGTGTCCGGAGAGAAATTGGAAGCGGCGGGTATTCAAGACTTTGAAGACCTGGCGACTAGTGTACCTTCGCTGTCTTTCAAATCTTCTGGCCCAGGCCGCACAAAACTGAACATTCGCGGTATCTCTGCGGCAACAGGATTTGCGCCTACCGTTAGTTATTATATCGATGAAATGCCCATCTCCAGCGTTTCATCCGGCTCGTCAACCTCCTTTGCCCAGGCCGTTATCAGCCCTAAACTATTCGATTTGGACCGCGTTGAAGTATTGCGCGGCCCACAGGGCACACTGTTTGGCTCCAGCTCGATGGGCGGCACCGTTCGCTTGATTACCGGTCAGCCAAACCTGGATGAGTTTGAAGGCAAGCTGGGCGCGGAAGTGTCCTCAACGTCCGGCGGCGGTCTGAACATGACTGTCAACGGCATGGCCAATGTGGTCATGAGCGACAAAGCCGCACTGCGAGTGGTGGGCAGCAAAACCGATAACAATGGTTTCATCGATCGTGAATTTGACGGCGGCATGGTAGAAAACGTCAACACAGAAGACACCGAATCTTTCCGTGCATCGTTGCGCTACCAGTTAACCGACAATACTTGGGTACAGCCTGCTTATTTTACCCAGACCATGGATATGGCCGGTAAACCCAATACCGACGGCCCCACCTACACCGACAAGCAAGTTCGTCCCTATGATGCGGCTGAGCCCTTCAATGACGAATTCACCATGACCAGCTTGACAATCAATAGCGATTTCGAAGATTTCTCATTGACGGCCAACTTCTCCAGAATGGACCGTGACTTCATGAATGTTGAAGACATGACAGACGCCGTCAACTTTCTGGGTATAGACGCGATCTTCGGTTATGGCAACGCCCCTGGTGCCGCATTTGTTGATGAAGATGTGAGCCTGAGAGACGAAACATTTGAAGTACGCCTGGCCTCCACCACAACAGACGATTTCCAGTGGGTTGTTGGATTTTACAACAAAGACGCAGAAGTCAATGCAGACTATATCATGTCGCGCGGCTTCGAATTTGTGACGCCTGTTGGTCTGGCCAATACCAATGATCGCAGCAACTATGAAGAAAGTGCGGTATTTGGTGAAGGTAGCTTGCTATTTGCAGACGACTTCACCTTTACACTCGGCTTGCGCTACCTCGATTACAGCTTCATGCAACACAAAGAAGACTGGGGTTTTGTTTACGGCAGCACAACTCATGAGCAGGCAAACCTCCTGGATGTGAGTGCGTCCGATCAGGAAGTTAACTATCGGGCTACCCTGATGTGGAACTTCTCTGAAGACGGCCAGGTGTTTGTCACCTCTTCCGACGCGACACGCCCAGGTGGTGGTAACCGCTCTATTCCTAGAAGCACTGACCCAGCCGATGCGCTGGCGTTCGCCTGTGACAATGACTTGAATGATCTCGGCATCACGGGTAACCCAACGTCTTACGCAGGTGACTCTGTTGAGAACTTCGAAATTGGCGTTAAAGTGGACCCCACACCGACACTGCGTGTTAACGCTTCGGCTTATCGCATCGTATGGAGTGACATTCAGCAACGTGTAAGCACTAGCGGCACTTGCGGATTTAACTTCACCGCCAACGTAGGTGAAGCGGTTTCCACAGGTTTTGAAGCAGAGGTTACGGCCCTGTTAAGCGAAAACCTATCGTTAAATGCAGGCGTGGGTTACACCGAAGCTGAATTCAGTGAAACCGTTGCTCAGGCAGGTGTCTCCGATGGCGATTTGTTGCCCGACGTGCCAGAACTGACTGCGAGCGTAACACTGGACTGGTCTAAGCCAATGGCATCCGGCGATATGTTTGTATTGGGTACTGTGAGCTATGTTGATGAATCTCTTGAGCTGCCTGGCAGCGCTGACACTGATACCAGTGGAGAAAGCATCGATTCCGGTAACGTGAAACCTTCCTACACTCTGGTTGACCTGAGAGTGGGTTACGACAGCGGAGAAAACTGGAAAGTAGCACTGTTTGTCGACAACCTGACCGACGAGGAAGCGTACTTCTCATACAATGACGCTATTGTTGTGAACGTACCTGGTTTTGACCGCACTGCAAGAAACCGTCCGAGAACTGTTGGCTTATCAGCTAACATGTCCTTCTAAGTAAGGCCTGTCTTCCCGGGAACCCTCCCGGGAAAGCCTTTAAACTGCGTCTAAGCTGTCAGGTATGACAGCTTAGACAGCAAGTAATAGATAGTCACTTAATTATGCCGAAAAGATATTGGCATTTCACCTTACGCCTCCTTATACTTCCGCCTGCTTACTAAATATAGTTTTAATTCTTAATACTTATATAGCTTTGCGGCGAATTTGCTGCACAGCCCATAGTATTAATTTTACCCAAGCCGAAGGCTCGAAGAGATCGGCACCGTGGCATCACGGATACTTTTGAGGATTATGCAATGATTAAAGTTACCGCCCTGGCACTGTCTACTGTTTTGTTTTCTGGCCTGAGTCAAGCTTGTACCAAGCCTGAAGCACCTGTGCTACCTGACGCCGCTACTGCTGTAACCGCTCAAATGGTGAAAGCGAAAAATGAAGTTAAGGCTTATATGACCAATGCAGAAGCCTACCTGGAGTGTGCCAGTGCTGCTGAGCACAACAAGATGGTCGACAACATGAATGAAGTAGCTAACGGTTTTAACGATGCCGTTCGTGCCTACAAAGAGCGCATGACTAACGCTTAAGTTATCGCTCAAAAAAAAGGGCGGTGTTCTAATAAAACCATTAGAACACCGCCCTTTTTTTATGTTCGCTCAAGTCAGTCTTCGCATCTCATTTTTATCGACAAACCCCGTAAACTCCCCAATTTTCCTCACGATCATTTTGACCATACGCCACAGCTTGGGCAGCAAGTAGATAACAATACCGACAAACACAAGCAATAAGATCAAGAACAGCAGTGGATGTGTCAGGGCCGCCCACAACCCTCCGAGCACCAATAAATCTTCTGAAATTGAAGCCGCCCAGTTGCTAAACGGTTCTGGAGAAGTGTTAATTAATAGTCGACTGCCCGCTTTGGTTGCATGGCTAGTGGCCGACAACGAGCCCCCTACAATCCCGGCCGCAATCTCCAGTGCTGGAGTCACGTCCCCCACAGCACCCGCCGCCAGTAAGGCCCCTGCGGGAATGCGAATAAAGGTATGCAGCGTATCCCAGGCCGTGTCTGCGCCGGGTGTTTTATCAACAAAAAACTCAATGAAATACATAAACCCCGCAGCCATGATGACAACTGGGTTCTGAAGCACCTCCAGACCCGGCGGCAGCTCCATATTGCCACTCGCACCTGCCAGCCCCAATACCAGCATGGCTGCGTAGAGATTGATGCCGCTAGCCCAGGACGCGCCCATCGTTAACGCGAGTGTGGCAATCAAGGTTTCATAACTTTCCATAGGGATCTCAATATTCAGCAGATGATGCCCCTAGTGTGCTAGTCCTTAGCTGAACCTTGGCTGAACCTTCTTCGGGAAATTAAATACCGTGCCCGAAAGTCGGGTCGGTTGAGATGAGGAAGCCTTGTCAGCAGCGCTATCACCAGCAGGCTAAACACCACCCTCATCCACAGAACACCAGAAATATCGGCGCTCATCATCAAGGCCAGCAGGGTATCTTCAATAACACTGTGACAAAGCCCCAATAGGGTAAGCGATGTGAAGACATCCTTTTCAGAGACATGCCCTGCCCGGCTTTCCTGAATCAGAAGTGCTCCGCCAAAGGAAAGACCCAGTGTCACGCCAATAATGGTCAGCGAAGTGGCCTCAGGGCCTATCCCCAACATTCTCAACAGGGGCTGCAATAAACGAATCATTAAACGTTCAATGCCAACGGCGCGAAGAAAACGTAAAAAGCCAAGCAGCGCACCAATAATGACAAATATCATTCCCATGCTCTGGACTTGCTCCCAGGCCCACAAACCCAATCCACCCTCGACAGGTTCCGGCGACCAGACCAATACCGCGGGCTCTTGCAAAAAGTCGCCTGCGGTATAGATGCCGTTCATGATAGCGGCGAGCACCAGAGCGCTGCCAATACGGGTGAACAGCGCAACCGGCAACCTCACACCCGCCATCTGCACGATTCTGACTTCCACCGGCAGTGAATGGGCCATCAACATCAAAGTCGACAAGACGGTCACCTGGGCAATGCTCATTGATTCATGGGCCGCCAGCTGAAAAAAGACAATCATGCCGCCGTACATGTTGGTTAACATGGTTGTAGTCCAGACCAGCCCCATGGTGTCGGGCAAACCCACCAGGGCCATTAAGGGCTGAAACAGTAAATCGATGTAGGGAAAGGCACCCATCTCCTCCAATGCCTTCACCGCAATCAAAATGGGAATCATTAGTTTAAATAGGGTAAAAGACACCCGCCAGGTTTCTTCTAAGAGTTCCAGCGGTACCCTTGCCAGTTGTTTAAATGACGCCATTGATAGAAAGCTCTTCCACATCCTGGTCTGTCAGTGCCAACAAACCCTG
>CAJWCA010000323.1 GCA_913020395.1 uncultured Cellvibrionales bacterium
CTTGGTGATAATCATCGTGCCGACCTTGTTGATTATGAATCAGCCCGACTTGGGTACATCGATTCTGATCGCGGCCTCTGGGTTGATTGTTGTCTTTATGGCGGGCCTGCGCTGGCGCTACATGGCGGCGGCGTTCTCCATCGTGCTGGCAGGGGCGTGGCCTATGTGGCAGTTTGTTTTACACGGCTATCAGCGCCAACGAATTCTTACGATGTTCAACCCTGAGGCGGATCGCTTGGGCGCCGGTTGGAACATTATTCAGTCGAAAACGGCGATCGGTTCTGGTGGCGTGAGTGGCAAGGGGTGGCTTCAAGGGACGCAGTCACAGCTGGATTTCTTGCCTGAAAGCCACACCGACTTTATTATCGCTGTTTTGGCGGAAGAATTTGGGTTGATGGGGGTGCTGATCTTGATGGGGCTCTACTTAATGGTGATTGCACGAGGACTGTTCATCGCGCTCAGTGCTCAAGACACCTTCGGTAAGTTGTTGGCCTCTGGCATTACCATAACCTTTTTTATCTATGTGTTTGTCAATATTGGTATGGTGACTGGGCTGTTGCCAGTGGTGGGAGTACCGTTGCCCTTGGTGAGTTTGGGGGGGACCTCAATTGTAACCTTGATGACGGGTTTCGGTATCCTCATGGCGATAGGCACA
This sequence comes from uncultured Cellvibrionales bacterium, assembly GCA_913020395.1. Lineage (GTDB taxonomy): Bacteria > Pseudomonadota > Gammaproteobacteria > Pseudomonadales > Cellvibrionaceae > CAJWCA01. Next base: position 656 of record CAJWCA010000323.1, read on the forward strand.
GAGCGCCGCCGTGTCACTATTTGAATCAAATTTTGTATTCAGTTAAGGATAGAATTTATGCACTTGCTAAAACGTTTTTCCAAATCAATATCGCACAGCCTCTCGGTGTTGGCTGTCGCGGGTCTTTCGGTCTCCGTGCAGGCGGATGAAAATTATGCCAATCACGCCTTGATGGGTCCTTACATTGATACTTTGGTTCAGGAACATCAATTTGATCGCGCGCAGTTAGAAACTTGGTTTACCGCTGCCGAGAAGAAACAATCTATATTGGATGCGATTTCCCGCCCAGCGGAAAAGTCTAAAGAGTGGAAGGACTACCGCAAGATTTTTGTCACAGATTCCCGTGCAGAGAAAGGCGTGAAATTTTGGCAGAAACATTCTGAAGCCTTGATGCGCGCAGAAAAAACCTACGGCGTTCCCGCCGAAGTCATTGTTGCGATTATTGGCGTTGAAACACGGTATGGCACCTACACTGGGAATTACCGCGTAATCGATGCACTATCGACGCTGGCCTTTGACTACCCTAAACGCTCGCCGTTTTTTACGAAAGAACTGACACATTTTTTACTGCTGACACGCGACCAGAAGCGTGATCCACTGTCGTTAAAAGGTTCATATGCCGGAGCGATGGGTTATGGGCAGTTTATGCCCTCAAGTTATCGTGCATACGCCGTCGATTTTGATGGAGATGAAAAAGTTGATATCTGGGAAAATCCCACCGATGCCATCGGCAGTGTCGCCAATTATTTTAAGCGTCATGGCTGGAAGAGTGATGAGGCCGTTATCTCCAGAGCGCGCATTGAAAAAGATTACGATAAGTCCGCATTGAAGAGCCCACTAAAACCCAAGTTTACGGTTGCGGAGTTGGCCAGCAAGGGTATTAGTGCCGTCGATGAACATGCGGCTAGTGCGGCGGCCAATGCGTTTAAGTTGGAGGGCGCCCGTGGTGCCGAATTCTGGATGGGTTTGCAAAACTTCTACGTCATTACGCGATATAACCACAGTCGGATGTATGCACTGTCGGTGCACCAACTGAGTCAAAATATTCGTAAACTTTACGATGCAAAGATTGGTGCTTAATCGCGGCACTCTACTCGCTGCCACCTTCGTCCTGAGTGCGTGCAGCAGCACAGTGGTGCTGCAGCGGGACGGTGCTCCCAGCCGTTCGGTGGATGTATCGAGCTTGCCCGATGCCGTTCCCTCAGTGGTGGTGCGGACCCGGGCGGGGAATAAAAGTCCTTATACCGTCTTCGGAAAAGTCTACACGGTGATGGACGATGCGACAGGCTTTCGTCAGAGTGGTACTGCGTCTTGGTATGGCACTAAATTTCATGGTCGTAAGACGTCCAATGGCGAAGTCTACGACATGTTTGCGATGACCGCTGCTCACAAAAGTATTCCTATTCCCTCCTATGTACGGGTTACCAATCAGGCCAATGGTTTGAGTGTGGTGGTGCGCGTGAATGATCGTGGCCCTTTCCATGGCGGTCGCATTATTGATTTAAGTTACGCGGCGGCGAAGAAACTGGGTTATGACAAACTAGGCATCGCCGAGGTGAGGGTGGAGGTGATTACGCCAGCGGGCCAGGGCGTCAGTGGTCCTGTGCGTGCCCCGTCCGTCCCGGTGGCGGCGACGGCGGTGTCACAAGAAGCTTATGCCCTCCCCAAAAATACCTACTTGCAGGCAGGGGCCTTTTCGTCAAAAGCGGCCGCTGACGCCTTGCGTGCAAAGATCTCAGGCTTTTTGCAGGAGCCAGTGCGAGTTGCACGGCGAGGTAAGTTGTTCAAAGTTCAAATCGGTCCCGTAGCCAGCAGCCAAAACATGCTCAATGTGCGCCGGATTCTGGGTGAGAAAAACCTACCTGGCCTGCATGTGGTCTACGATTGAGGACTAATTGCTGGTAGACTAGTGACATTCCGGCGAGCCCCCGCCCCACCCTTATTTAGAGAGCAAAGTTTTGAAGAAACTGTTTAACATTGTGTGTTGTGCCCTGAGTCTGTCTTTGATCTCCAGTGCCGCTTTGGCCCGCCAAGTGATCATTCCTGCCCCACCCCAATTGGCGGCGACCGGTTATTTAGTGATGGATGCCAACACCGGCAAGATTCTGGTTGAACACAACGCCGACGAACAGCTTCCCCCGGCCAGCCTCACCAAAATGATGACCAGTTACATTGTCTCGGCTGAAATCAGTAGCGGTAATATTCGCGAGCAAGATCTGGTCGACATCAGTGTGGCGGCGTGGAAAATGGGCGGCTCAAAAATGTTCATTCGCGAAGGAACGCGCGTTTCTGTTAAAGATTTGCTGCGCGGTGTCATCATTCAGTCTGGCAACGATGCGAGTGTGGCCTTGGCCGAACACGTCGCGGGCAGCGAAAGTGCCTTTGCCGACGTCATGAATCAACAGGCGACATTGCTGGGCATGGACAGTACCAACTATCTCAATGCGACGGGTTGGCCAGCTGAAGGGCACCTCACCACGGCCAAAGATTTGTCACTCTTGGCGAAGGCCATGATCAACGACTATCCCGAGCACTATCAGCTCTACTCGGAAAAATACTTTAAATACAACGGCATCAACCAACCCAATCGCAACAAGCTCTTGTTCCGCGACAAAACCGTCGATGGTATTAAAACGGGGCACACCGATGAGGCCGGCTACTGTTTGGTGTCCTCTGCCCAGAAAAACGGCATGCGTTTGATTGCGGTTGTGATGGGCACCCGCAGCGAAGAAGCGAGGGCAAGTGAGTCACAAAAATTGTTAGCCTATGGTTTCCGCTACTTCCAGACTCATAATGTGTACGACAGTGGCGCAGTCTTGAACACGGCCAAAATATGGGCGGGTAAAGCCGATACTCTAAGTTTAGGTTTGGCCGATGCGATTTCGCTGACCATTCCCCGAGGTTCCGAAGAGGACTTGGTGGCTGAAATGCACATCGATGAAGTGATTAAAGCACCTGTTCAACTTGGGCAGGAGTTGGGTAATTTCACCATCTCGCTCAACGGTGAACAGCTCGTCGATGTGCCTTTAGTCGCCTTGCAAGCCGTTGAAGAGGCCGGTTTCTTTGCCCGTCTTTGGGATTCCCTGACCTTGTTTTTCATGTCGATTTTTAGCTGAGGGTTTGCTTTGTGACTGAGAAAGATGCGCCAAAAATTGAATTCCCTTGTCCAGACTATCCCGTCAAAGTGATGGGGGAGGCGAACGACGAAATGACGGCTTTGGTGATGGAAGTGATGACACTGGAAGCTCCCGGCTTTGACCGCCAGAAGATTACTGTCAAAGGCAGCAGCAAAGGACGTTTTCAGTCCATAACCGTGTTTATTACCGCAACAGGCGTGCCTCAACTGGAACGTATCCATCAGACTCTCGTGGCCAGTCCGCTGATTAAACTGGTTTTATAACACGTGCCTCAAGACGTTTTACCGCTGCGAGTTCGAGACCTCGGGTTAATGGAGTACCAGCGTGTGTGGCAGGCCATGGCGACGTTTACCAATGAGCGCGGAGCCGAAAATCCCGATGAAGTTTGGATGGTAGAGCACCCCGCGGTGTTTACCCAAGGGCAGGCGGGTAAGGCTGAACATGTGTTGATGCCTGGTGACATTCCCGTTGTGCAGGTTGATCGCGGCGGGCAGGTGACCTACCACGGTCCCGGTCAATTGGTGGTTTACCCCTTACTGAATATCCGTCGTTTAGGCATGGGTGTTCGTGATTTGGTGAACAAACTGGAACAGGCCATCGTTGATACCTTGGCTGAGTTTGACGTGACGGCTTATCCTAAGCCCGATGCACCCGGTGTCTATGTCGATGGCGATAAGGTGGCCTCTCTGGGCTTGCGGATTCGTAAGGGTTGTAGTTTTCACGGCCTTGCGATTAATGTCGATATGGATCTAGAGCCCTTCCAGCGTATTAACCCTTGTGGTTACGCGGGTTTGGAGATGGTCCAACTGAAAGATTTGAGCGCGAAAAAGATCGACATGACAGAGCTTAAAACTCTGCTGATGGGTCACTTGCAGGGGCTTTTAGGTCAGGAAATACTTGAATACCCTGAGGGTTTACCCGCCTTGTTGAAGTCTGGGCTATAATCCGCCACGGATCACCCCAGCATCACACGATACAGATTGGCTTGCAGTGTAAGGCCAGTTTTGAAATGACAACTCCCGAGCTAGTTATGACTGAACAACACAATCCCGACACGATCGAATCGAAGACCGCCGCGGCGGCGACAGCCCCAGTGAAACGTACTCGTCGTCACAAACAAGGCGAGAAACTCCGCGATGCTGACAAAGTTGAACGCATCCCCGTGAAGGTGATCCCCACTGTGGACATTCAGCGCAAGCCGGATTGGATTCGCGTGCGCCTGCCCTCATCCCCAGAAATCGATCGAATCAAGAAAATCCTACGAAAGAATAATTTGTCCTCTGTGTGTGAAGAGGCCTCCTGCCCCAATTTAGGT
>CAJWCA010000324.1 GCA_913020395.1 uncultured Cellvibrionales bacterium
CGGACCGAACTCGCCGACCTTCTCCGCAAGCACGGCGGCAAGACGGCTGAAGAATTGAAATGAAACACCTCCTACTCACAACAATTGCAGCCGTATTATCCGCCTCTAGTTTGGTTTTTGGAGAGCGGCCCAACATTGTTTTTATCATGTCTGATGACCATGCGCTGGAGGCGATCGGGGCATATGGGTCATGGTTAAAAAAATATTGTCCCACGCCCACAATTGATCAACTGGCTGCAGAGGGCATGCGATTTAACAATGTTTTCTGCAACAACTCCATCTGTTCACCCAGTCGTGCGAGTATTTTGACTGGACAATACAGCCACAAGAATGGGGTTCCAAATCTCAACGGTTCCATCAGTGAAGATTCACCGCAGTTGGCCGTGGGATTAAAAAAGGCCGGTTATCAGACAGCGGTGTTTGGTAAATGGCATCTTACCTCCCGCCCAACGGGTTTTGACACTTACAAGGTCACTCGTGGGCAGGGTTCATGGTTCGATCCGATTTTTTATACCCAAAATGGGCAATGGTATGGCAGCAGGAAAAAACGTGAAACAGTGCCAGGCGAAAAACACACCGGCTATTGTTCAGATATCTACACAGACCAGGCATTGGCATGGCTGAAGGCACGTGATGCAAAGAAACCATTCTGCATGATGTTGCATTTCAAGGCACCGCATCATTCCTATGAGTACCCAGAGCGCTGGAAGGATTACCTCAAAGACACACTCATACCGGAGCCGCCCAGCCTGCACGAGGACGTCGAAAAAACCAGTCCCCGGCTCAAGGGCGTGCACACCTGGCACATGGTCCGTAAAAACGGCTATTTTGGCCGACACGAAACGGACAAGGATCCTTCCATGTGGCCGCACGACGGTACCACTCGTGGCAAGACTTCAGCGGCATATCAGCACATGATTCACAAATATCTTCGTGCGGTGGGAGCTGTGGATGACAATATCAAGCGGGTAATGGATTTTCTGGAACAGGAGAATATCAAGGATGAAACTATGGTTATCTACACCAGTGATCAAGGGTACTGGCTTGGCCAGCACGGCCTTTATGACAAGCGGCTTATTCTGGAAGGATCCATCAAGATGCCCTTCATCGTCAGGTACCCTGGGGAGATCAAGGCGGGCTCAGTCAATGACTCGTTGTGCAGTAATGTGGATTTTGCACCCACGCTGCTTGGTGTTGCCGGGATTCCGGTTCCCAAGGCCATGCAGGGAGTGAGTCTGCGTCCACTTTTACAGGGACGCCACCCGACCAATTGGCGCAAGGGAATCTGGTATGCCTACTGGGCGACCGGACATTTCCACTGGGGCGTTCGTACCCGCCAACACAAACTGGTACGATTTCCTGGCACAACAGACTATGAGTTCTATGATTTGGGCAAAGATCCGAATGAAATGAACAATCTTGCCGGCCAGCCCAGTTATGCCAGAGCCACTGCACAAACCGAAAAAATTCTAGAGAAACTGATCAAGGAAGTTGATATCAAACCAAGCCAAATGCCGGGAGCCAACAGGTAATGAAACACCTCCTACTAACAACAATTGCAACTGTGCTTTTGGTGGGGCTGGTTTCCACACGGCCCCTGGCGGATGAGGCCCTGAAATACTGGCCGCAGTGGCGGGGGCCAACCTGGAACGGCGTAGCGTTGCAAGCTGACCCTCCAGTCACTTGGAGCGAGACGGAAAACTTGCGCTGGAAGACTCCTGTCGATGGCAAAGGGTGGGGGACTCCGATTATTTGGGGCGAACGGATTTTTCTGCTGACCGCGATTGCCCTCGACAAGAAGATGGCCATTCCGGACGTCATTCCCGCCGGCACGCCAAACATAAATCTGCATCCCCAGGTGGTCGATTCGTGGAAACCACAGAAGTTTGCGATCGTGTGCATCGACCGGATCACCGGCAAGCTGCTCTGGAGCCAGACCGTTCACGAGGCGATGCCGCACCAGGGGCATCACCGCAAGGGCGGGTTTGCCTCGGCGTCACCTGTGACGGACGGCCAGCATATTTACGCCTATTTCGGTTCGTTCGGCCTCTATTGTTACGACTTCGAGGGACGGTTCGTCTGGAAAAAATATTTTGAACCGCAAGCGATGGAAGACTCGTTGGGCGAAGGCAGTTCGCCGGCGCTTTTCGGGGACACGCTGGTGATCGTCGTCGATACGGAACGGCAGTCGTACGTGGTGGCGATCGACAAGAGGTCCGGCGAGGAAATCTGGAAGCAGGATCGTGACGAGACCTCGAACTGGACCACGCCGTGCATCTTCACCCACGCGGGTCGTCGCCAGGTGGTGGTCAACGGAAAGACAGTACGATCGTACGACTTGGCCACGGGCGAGCTGATCTGGCGATGTGGCGGTCATACCGCGAGCGCGATCCCCATGCCTGCGGTCGGCCACGGCTTGGTTTTCACTGCCAGCGGTTGGAAGAAAGATACGCTTCAGGCGATCGCATTGGGCAAGCGCGGCGACTTGACCGGTAGCGAGAGCGTGGTCTGGTCGCTCCGTCGCGGTGTGCCTTACGTGCCCTGCCCGATGCTCTGGGGCGAGGAGATCTACCTGCTGGAAGACCGGAGTTTCTTCTCTTGCCTCGGCGCGACGGATGGCGCGCGTCGTTACCTGAAACACCGTTTGCCTGGGAACCTCAACTTCAGTGCCTCGCCAGTCGGAGCGGCGGACCGTATCTACCTGCTCAGCGAGGCAGGCAGAACGGTCGTTCTTCAGCGCGGCCCTGAAATTAAAGTGCTGGCGATCAACGAACTGAACGAGACGTTCTATGCGTCGCCAGCCATCGTCGGCGACGCCATCTACCTACGTGGCAATAAACATCTATTTTGCTTTGCGAAGCCTTCGCGCTGATTAGGTCGATTCTTTGAGATACTCATTCATCTTCTCGGGGCCGTCGTCAGTTGGACAGGACTCTGGGTTCACATTTCATCCCAACCCGACCCTGCTCTGGAAGGACTAAAACAACGCGGTGACCGAGGCCGAGGCAAGGAGGTTCTGGTTCATGATGCCCTGAGGAGGGAGGGCTTTGCGCCGGGTGAGAATTACAATACACTTCTCTCAACTTTTTGGACAAACGTGAAGTGAAACGCTTACTAATTACAACAATCACAGCTGTGCTGTTGGTGGGGTAACTATCGATTCAATCAATACAACCATTGATTTTATCAATGAACGGGTTTCATGCAATAACTGTTAACTTGCCTCCTCAGTCGCTGGATAACAGTCAACGAAAGGAAGATTGTGGTAAAAAAGATCAGCTTAAAAAGCCATCGGTATCAGATAAGCATATCCACTAAAGAGCAAGATGAAGAGTTGGCATGTCGTCGGCACGATGTTTACGCCGTTGAGTTGGGACAACATGAAACGAATCGTATTGGGCGGTTAGGGGATTCCCTCGATGGCTACAATGTAAATTTTGTTGTATGCGTTGAGGGAGAATTGGCAGGATTTATAAGTTTGACGCCACCGGGCAAACGAGAGTTTTCAATAGATAAGTATTTTAAAAGAAGTGATCTTCCTTTTAGGGTTGATGAATCTGTTTGGGAAACTCGTCTTTTAACTGTTTTCAAGAAGCATAGAGGGAGTGTTATTTCCGGGTTATTAATGTACGGAGCTCTCAGGTGGGTGGAGTCTCATGGAGGCAAGCAGATTGTAATTATTGGTCATCGCGGAATCAATGAAATGTACAAGAGATTGGGATTTCAAGCGTTGGGGCTTTCAGCCCAATCTGGTGCATTAACATATGACCTTTTGCTCGGGACTGTTGCCCAGCTTCGAGACAAGTCCGAGGGACAAGGGAAAATACTCAATAGACTTTTTGATCAAACAGATTGGCAACTCCCTGTTCCGTTTAATCCACCTGCCCCCTGTTTTCATGGGGGTGCTTTTTTTAAGGCGATTGGAGATTGCTTTGATCAGCTAGACCGAAAAAATTCTATTGTTAATGCGGATGTCCTTGATGCTTGGTTCCCGCCTTCGCCGAAAATTATTTCTTCGATAAACGAAAATCTGTCTTGGCTGTTAAGAACATCCCCCCCAACTGGTTGCGAGGGTTTTCTCTCAAAGGTGGCAAATGCGCGAGGTGTAAAACCTTGTAACGTACTTCCCGGTGCAGGTTCCTCTGATCTGATTTTTAGAGCATTTAGACTATGGCTAAAGCAGTCTTCAAAGGTGTTAATCCTCGATCCAACCTATGGGGAGTATTCACACGTGATTGAAAAGGTTGTGCGATGCAGAGTGGATCGAGTTCGTTTGAAATATGAGAATCAGTTCGCTTTAGATTTAAATGATTTTGAGCAGGCTCTTGAAAAGAAATACGATTTGATTGTTCTCGTTAACCCTAACAGCCCAACCGGGAAGTATTTGTCAAAAGAGAACATGATTAAGATACTCAGCCAGATTCCTCTAACCGCTCGGGTCTGGGTGGATGAAACCTACATGGAATACGTGGGCTTTGATCAATCGCTAGAGCAGGTTGCTGTATCCAGCGAAAATGTTATCGTCTGCAAATCCATGTCAAAGGTATATGCGTTGAGTGGCGCTCGCGTTGCTTATCTTTGTGGTGGACAGCATCAAATGGAACCACTACGAACGATCACTCCTCCATGGGTGATTAGCATGCCAGCTCAACTTGCTGGTGTTTATGCATTAGATGACCCTAGCTACTACGAGGCCCGTTACAAAGAAACTCATATTCTGAGGGAAGCGCTTAGTTCTGAGCTGAGTGAAATTGGTTTGGAAGTTTTTCCCAGTGTAGCGAATTTCCTGCTTTGTAAACTTCCTGAGGGTGGGAAATGTGCAAAAGATGTTGTGGGAGCGTGTGTTTTGGAAGGAGTATATTTAAGGGATGTCAGTTCCATGGGAACGTCTATTGGGGCAAATTACCTGAGAGTTGCTGTGAAAAACAAACTAGACAATGAGCGAATTCTAAACGCCTTGAAAACTGCAATAAACGGTTAAGAAGTTCCTGTCATATGAAACAACTCCTAATTACAGCAATCGCAGCCGTGCTGTTGGTGGGTGTTGTGAGTGTCATTGCGGAGTCCGAACCTAAAGTACTGTTG
>CAJWCA010000325.1 GCA_913020395.1 uncultured Cellvibrionales bacterium
TATCTCCAGGAAGAACGCGGTCAGCGAGAGGGTGATCCTGCTTTCATGTTAGAGCTTGCACACTACGAGTGGGTAGAGCTGGCATTGGATGTATCAGAAGAGGAATACCCCGAGGGCCTCGACCGAGAAGGCGACCTGCTTGAAGGATATCCTGTTGTTTCCCCCCTGGCTTGGAGTTTGTCCTATCACTACCCGGTACACCGTATTGGCCCAGAATTTCAACCCGAGGCACCGGGAGAACAGGCGACCTATCTAGTGGTCTATCGAGACCGTGACGACGGGGTGCAGTTTATGGAGTCCAATGCGGTGACTGTCAGATTGCTGCAATTGCTGTCTGCGGAACCTGCTGTAAGTGGCCGAACCGCTCTTCTGGAGATTGCCCAAGAGCTGCAACACCCCGACCCGGAAGCGTTGGTTACCATGGGTTTACAACTGCTCGAAACCTTGCGTGACTGCGGGGTAATCTGTGGAATTTCAAAGGCTTAGCTCGATTTATCTTCCCCTTAATACTTTCTTTTTTCATCTCCGTTGAGGGCGGTGAAAAGATACTGTCATATTTCTGAAACATAACTGTCATAAGATGCGCGGCACCGGTAATCAGCAGCGGTACCGACCCAAGCTCATTGGCCGGGCTGCTATTAAAAATTGCGACTATTGAACAATGTTCTATGGTTCGTGATAGACAAGAGAAAAATGAGGAAGACCCATGAATAAGTCCCTGTTGGCAGCTCTACTCTCCCTGACCTTACCTTCTGCAGTGTTTGCAGACGCCACAATATACGGCAAGGCAAATGTATCCCTGCAATCGACAGATGAGGGCGGAAGCTCAACCTCCGAGCTTGTGAGCAATGCATCCAGATTAGGTGTTAAGGGCAGCGAATCAATATCTGATGGATTGACGGCAATTTATAAGTTTGAATTCGAAGTTCACCTGGACGACGGTGACAAAAATGGCGATACCTTTTCTCAGCGCAATATTTATGTCGGTCTGCAAAGCGATGCAATGGGAACCGTAATCGCGGGTAAATTTGATACTCCACTCAAGGTCGCCCAGAAAAAAATCGATTTATTTAGCGATCTTGAAGGCGACATTAAAAGCATACTGACCAAAAATGAAAATCGCGAAAGCAATAGTGTAATGTACAGCACACCCAAAGGGTGGGGGCCGATCAAGGCGTCACTGGCCTACATCGCAAAAGAAGATGATGGCGTTGATGACGGCACTTCTTTGTCAGTGGCCTACAGCAACAAAAAAGTCTACGCGGCTATTGCCTACGATCAGGATGTTGAAAAAGAAGGAGCAGAAGTTTTCCGCGTTGTCACCCAAGTCAGCCTAGGTGCGCTTCAGTTGGGCGCTCTGTATGAAGATCAGGACGCGGGCCCATCCAGTCTGAATGACGGCGATGCGTGGATGGCTTCAGTGCAATACAAAATGGATAAGGTGGTTCTGAAAGCTCAGTTGGGCGAGTCTGACACGGTGGTTGAAGGCGCAGAAACCTTTAGTCTGGGCGTTGATTACAAATTGTCTAAAAAAACCAAGGTCTTTGCTTTTTATACTCATGAAGAGGCGGACGCAATGGCAGACGACAACGACTACGGTGGCCTGGGTATCGAACTGAAGTTCTAAATCGAAAGCGACAAAACAGTGTAAGAAGGGTGCTCTGGCACCCTTTTTTGTTTATATCTGAAACTGGGAGAAGAGCCGGTGAGAGTGTTTTTAATATTGATATGCCTGGTGGGTATCTCAGCGGTGTCGCCCGCACTTGCGGACGGGGGGTCAGAGGGCTGTGAAGCGGCTGTTGATATGGCAGACTCCCACGACTTCGAGGATTTCCACAAATGCCACAAAGAGAAAACAGGCATTAATCGCTTTTTTAAGCGATTGACCAAAAGTGAAACGAAAGTTCGCGATACCCAAGAAGTGCACCGGGTACCCGAGCAGCAACAGATCCGTGAACTTGACCTGGAATCGATCGCGCTGCAGCGCCAGACACTGCTTCGACAGATGGCAGCAGATTGCACTCAGGGCTTTCGCATTGAGGCAGAGCAATACCGGCCGAATGATGACGGCGTTCTGGTGCTGAGTTACCAATACCAGTGCCTTTAGGCCCGTTTCTTGGCGGTAGTTATTTACTTATTGATATTAACTCTAAGCAGAAGAGTTTTTTTTATTCGTTCATGCCGTTAGAATGCATCTTTATTTTTATGGATAGATCCCCGAGGGAGCTTCGAAAAACATGAACGATGCGGTAAACAATGGAGCAAAGGCGATGCACAGGCGTGTGGTCTCGATAGTGGCAGCAAGTTTGCTGTTTGTGTCGGGATCGCTGCTGGCACAGGATATCGAACAGGACCCCTGGGAAAATTTCAATCGCAGCATTTTTAACTTTAATGAAGGTCTGGATAAAGCGATTGCCAAGCCTATTGCTAAAGGTTACCGGGCAATAACGCCAGACCCGGTCGAGCAGAGTATCAGTAATGTCTTCTCGAACCTTCTGGAGGTGCGCAACGTGATTAACGATGTGCTTCAGGGCAAACTCGGCCAGGCGGCTAATGACAGTGGTCGCTTCCTGGTGAATAGCACTCTGGGCTTGGCGGGTTTATTTGATGTTGCAGAGAAAATGGGTTTACCCCAGAGCGACGGAGAAGATTTTGGCCAAACGCTGGCCGTTTGGGGCGTGGGCAAAGGACCTTTTGTGATGTTACCGCTCTTCGGGCCCAGCAGTCTCAGAGGCACGGTTGGGCTACCCGTAGATTCATACAGCAACCCCGTGACTTATATTAATGATGTTCCGGTACGCAATTCACTTTATTTTGTCGATCTGGTGGCCACAAGGGCCAGCTTGCTGGATGCAGAAGCGCTGATCAGTGGAGACAAATACGTTTTTTTGAGGGAAGCCTATCTGCAGCGCCGGGATTATCTCGTCAATGACGGCGCCCTGGAAGATGATTCTTTTGATGACTTCGAGGATGAGGACTACTAGCCCTCATTCCAGGTCATCGTCGCTGCCAGGCCTGGGGCCTAGTTCAGCATCTGTACTATTTCCATGCCCAGCGTACAGGTCTCGGTCTTTTCGGAGGTAATCCGCTTAACCGTGGCCGTAGCCCGCAACATGGGATTGTGGCCGTGGCCTGAGGCGATAGTCACTTCCACCTCGGTGCCCACCGGCACGACTTTGTTCATCTCAGCCAAAATACCGCCACCACTCAAGTTCACACAAGTGCCGTCCAGAGTCTCGTCGCCGTAGCGCAGAGTCATGCTGGCAGGGGTGCTTATTTGCATGCGGATAAAATTACGTTTTTCGCTGAATTCACGACTGGGTTGGCTCATGGTCGATTCCCTATGCTGTTACTGCTTATTATCAACGTTTATCGGGGTCTCAAAGAGTAGTCAATTTGATTACTCTGTGTGCAACGTTACCGCAAAATAGCCGCTTTGAATAGCTTGCGCGTCAATGGATATGGGAGTAGGGTAGGCGTTTTATTGGATGCCACTCGGCATCTTTTTTTTGACCCATAAAAACGCAGGACGGTCAATGGAGCTCCACTGCAGGAAACTGCTCATCATTGATGATGATACTATCGTTCGGCAAAGTATTGTGGCCTACCTTGAAGACAGTGGTTTTGAGGTGTTTCAGGCGGCAGACGGCGCCAGCGGCCTCGCATCCTTTCGAGAAAATAAGCCCGATCTGGTCCTCACCGACCTGCGCATGCCCGTTGTGGATGGCCTGCAGGTGCTTCGGGCTATCCACGAAGAATCCCCCGATGCCGCGGTTATTGTGATCTCCGGTGCCGGAGTCATCAGCGATGTGGTTGAAGCGCTGCGCTTAGGGGCCAGCGACTACATGATTAAACCGGTCGTCGACATGGAAATGTTGGTGCATTCGGTGAACAAAACGCTTGAGGCTAAAAACTTACAGATTGAAAACCAGCACTATCGCGAAGAGCTGGAATCGGCGAATCGCGATCTCAAAGATCATCTGCGGATTCTGGAGCGCGATCAGCAGGCTGGACGCCATGTGCAGCAGCGTCTTTTACCGCCGAAAAAAGCCGAACGCGGCGACTATCGCATCTGCCAGCATGTTGTCCCTTCCTTGTTTCTCAGTGGCGACTTTCTCGATCATGCCTACATCAAGCAACGCTATCTAGCCTTTTATGTGGCCGATGTGTCGGGCCACGGCGCGTCTTCTGCTTTTGTAACCATTTGGTTGAAACATTTGGTTTACTGGATGGTGCGTGACGATGGTTTGTTCTCCAGTGAAGAATCTTTTGATTTTGGCACGGATCGTATGCTGCAAGAAATCAATCAAGAGCTCCATCAGACCCAGCTGAGTCATCATTTAACTTTTTTTGTTGGAGTGATCGATACTCACCGCAATAAGCTACACTATTCAATAGCGGGGCATTTGCCAGCGCCCGTATTGCTGGCCGACGGTCAGGCTGAATATTTAACCGGTCAAGGCAAGCCGGTGGGCATCTTTAGAGAGCTCAGCTGGGACGTTTACAGCAAAGACCTGCCCGACAACTTTTCGCTCGCTTGTTTTTCCGACGGCGTGCTGGAAATTCTGCCACCGGAAGGTTTGCAGGAAAAAGAAGCCTACCTCCTTGATTTGCTGTCTCAAGGAGACGGCGATATCGAAACCATCTGTAATCAATTGGCGCTCGACAGTATTGAAGAAGCGCCAGATGACATCGCAATCATGACGGTGTCCAAGGGGCGATGACTATGACCGCGGGCCAGATATTGGTGGCCGACCACGACGGCGTTTTTGTGATTAAACTGATTGGTGATGTTCGCCTAACGCTGTGTATCTCTTTCGACCAATTCATTGATAGCATGTTTGCCGATGAGCACTTCGCCTCGGTGATGTTTGACCTGACTGAAGCTCAGGCCATCGATAGTACAACCTTAGGTTTAATGGCTAAAATCTCGATCTTGGCGCAGGAGAGGAAGCAAATTATCCCCGTGGTGGTGAGCACCAGTCCCAGTATAAATCGCCTCTTAGGTTCTATGGGTTTTTCCGATATTTTTCATATCTTGCACGAC
>CAJWCA010000326.1 GCA_913020395.1 uncultured Cellvibrionales bacterium
TTCGGTGCTGCGTGCAGGCTTATCCGTTAACAGCAAAGGTTTGATCGCCTCCAGGTTTCGCATGTTTCTCGAACCCAGGTCAATGCCGCGATTGAGGCCACTCTTCAGGCTGTAAACAGGTAGCTTGAGCGCTTGGGCGTGTTTCTCAATAAGAGACCGCAGTTCCTCCTTGCGCTTTCCATTTTTGCCCCCGGCATTCAGCACCAGAGTGCCTCGGGGAAATTGTTTTTCTTTCCCGTTCACCGTCGAATGGAAAGGTTTTGTGGCTACTTTTACCGCAAATGTACCCTTGAGCATGTGTTGTAGAAACTGCGCTGAAGTTTCAAAATGCCACGGGACGGCCCAGGCAACGGCCGATTCAGACACCTCAGTAAACTCTACAATTTTAGCCGTGCCCTTTTTGGGCGCTCTCTTCAACGGGGCGTAAGGCAGATTAAACGCCAGAGGGAAAGTCCAGGTAGATACATCATAAAACGTCTCATCTTCAAACGTGTCCCGCGTTTCCATCATTGCCCGCAATAAACCAAACTGTCGCTGACGCGCCGGAAAAAACCACGACTCTCCGGCCGGATAGGTGTGTCCGTCCTGCTTGACTGTTTCCCCAACTGGAAAATATTCGATTTTATGTTGATCAAAAATGTCCAGCATCGAACGAGTTCTGGCGGGGTCTTTGTCGCTATCAACAATCCAGCCCGCGTAGCCGAATGACTTGGCCTTGGCGTTTTGCTCCTGATAAAACGATTTTTGCAGTGCCTTAAATTGACCTCGCAACTCCCACCCGCCTTTTAAACTGGATAAAGACGTGGTCAATTGATTAACAATTGTTTTTTGGAACGGTAACAAACCATTAACAGTTTCCGCCAGATGACTGCGAGAACTCGCCTGTTCAAACAAAATGCCTAAACTGCCATTAATATCCGGATAGGTTGATCCTTTCCCGTAGTAATAATCGTCAAAACTCTCTTCACTGAAATAACGTTGCCCGATCGCGTCCAGAGCATCGGCGTGGTAACGGGCAAGGTCTCGGGTTAACTCAAAGTTTTGAGTTGAGGTTAAGGGGTTCTGCCTGCTTGGAACACCCGGTTGAAAAAAGTACGTTGAGTCGCTTCCCATTTCATGATGATCCGTTAACAGATGAGGTAACCAACGGTGAAACTGTTTAATTCTTGCCTGTGACTCAGGGTGCTGCAACAACAACCAATCCCGGTTTAAATCAAACCAGTAGTGATTACTTCTCCCTCTGGGCCAGGCTTCGTTCTGCTCTCTGTTATTTCTATCGGCCACCAGGTTTTTACTTTTGTTACTGTTTACCCAATGGGCAAAACGCCCCAGTCCGTCCGGGTTGTAGCTTGGATCAAGCAAGACAACGGTCTCTTTAAGCACCTCTTCCAGCCAGGGGTCTTGTGCTGCAGCAAGATAATAAAGATAGGGCAAGGCGGCATTGCTGCCGCTTGGCTCATTACCGTGAATACTGTAACCCTGATAGAGCACCAATACACCCGCCTCGGAATCTGCAAGGTGTTGCTGACGTATTTCCTCCAGGCGCGACTGATTTTCCGGCGCGGTAATCCGCAACAAAATCAGTGGTCTTTGTTCATGGGTGCTGCCCGTGACTTGCAAGCTCACACGGGGTGACGCCGCTGCCACCGCCTTGGCATAGGCCAGAATTTGGTCTGGCCGAACATGCCAGTCTCCAACCTCGTAACCCAGCACCTGCTCAGGGCTTGGCACAGAGGGGTCAAAAGTGAATTCACCCCCGAGATAATCCTCTGTCGTTCGAGCCTGTAACAACAAGGAGAATTGCATTAATAAACCGAATACAACAAAAACGCGCATTTAACCTTTCCTTAATTTTTGATTTTTAAGTTTCTATTTTAATGTCTATTTTTCAGCCGACACGGCCGGTGTTTGCCCTACAACCCCGGCCTCAACAAACACCAGATTGTCCGGACTTAACACGGCCGCAACGGCGCGGTTCACATCATCCAATGTGGCAGCCGCGATAATCTCGGTTAATGCAGCTCTTCGGTTTGAGGGCAAATCATTAATCCACCAACTGGCGTGGCGCGCAGTGCGCCGCGCAGCTGTTCGATCTCTGCCGTTCATTGAAGCGAGATAGGACACTTTCACTCGCGACAGCTCTTCGGATGAGAGGCCCGCCTTGAGCTGTTTAATTTCCCGTCGCAACGCTGCCAGGGCCCGCTCTCGTTTTTCGCCCGCTGTGGCCATTGAGATATACGTAATGCTCTGATCCCTTCTGCTAAGGCCACTCATCCAAACAGAATAAGCCAAACCTTCATCTTGCCTGAGTTTCCACAGGCGCCCTGCCAAATCACCGCCAATCGCTTTTTCAGCCAGTTTCCAATACACCCATTCTTTTGTGTCTATGGCCGGCGCTCGCCATGCCAGATAGAGATTCGTTTGGGTCATACCCTCCATCTTGTGTGCTCGATAAACCGTGCCTTTTATCGATTTTCCTACAACGGGATCTGCCGGTCTAAGCTTACCTTTCAGTTTGCGAAGTGGCGACAATCCTGCTTCCAATTCAGACACCGAAGAGGATCCGTGATAGGCAATGGCAATACCTTCAGCCGCGTAATACCGAGACCAAAATGCCTTGAGGTCTTTCGCTTTGACACCGGGAATACTACTTTTCGAGTCTGCCAGCGACCTGCCATAGGCCGTATCTTCAAAGATGGTTTTATAAAGAAGGTCCTGGGCAACGGCGCGCGGCTGATCTTCGCTACTCTTGATTCCTGCCATCATCTCTGTTTGTGTTTCAAGCCAGTCCGCCTCTCGAAAGCCCGGCTTGCCAACAATTTCCATCAGCAGTGCCAAAGCGCTGTCGGTCGACCCCTTAGGTGCCTGCAAACTAAAATAACTGGCGTCACTCGTGGTCCAGGCATTCAAGGTAAAACCTTGCGCATCCAGCGTATTTTGCAGCGCTTCGGTGGTGTAGTTTTTACTCGCCCGCACTAACAGATTAGCAGTGGCTTCCGCCAAACCGGCCCGATTGCCGTCTCTCTCTCCCGCCCTGACCGCCAGTGTGAAACTCTCTATCGCAGCGCCTGGTCTCGCTTCGTGCAACAGGGTCGCACCCGACGCCAATTGTTTTTCAATTAAGTTGGAGTGAGCAGCTCCTCTGTTGGCGGCCTGGGATCTCACCGCCTCTTCAAACCCTTCAGGTATTTGTCCTTTTGGGAAAAGAGACATAAGGAAAAAACGTTTGTCATCAAAATATTTCCTGGCGACGGCCTGTACATCGGCCGCGCTTACCGCCTGTAAACGCTCTTCGTATTCAGCAAACAATTCAAAACTGGCGGAGGCGTCATACACGGCTAGATTCCTGGCCAATTGCTGTTGATCGTCCAGAGCCTGCCAGTGTTGTTTCAACAAACGCTTGCGGGCAAACTGCAGCGCTTCCTCTGGTGCACCTTCCCGCTTGACGAGGGCCAGCACGTCACCCAACCCTTTGATAGCCGCGGGGAGTTTGTCCGGGTTGGTTTCACCCGCAATGCCCTGCCACCCTCTTGCATACCGGCGAGGCCATGCACTCATATACACATCGTCCAGTAATTTCTTGTCGGTTATTAACGTAGATTGAATCAGCGAGGTGAGTCCCCCTGAAAGATATTCACTCAACAGCAGATAAGGAAAATATTCCGGACTATCGGCTTTTGGTCCTTCATTTGCTAACAAAAAATACGCCTTGGTGAGCTCTCGCTCTTCGGTCACCAGTGTGATGCCGTCTCTCATAGGCAGTGGTTTGTAGATCGATGCGGGAACATCAGCACGAGCATAAACACCAAAGCGCTCTCTAACCTGCTCCATCACTGTTTGCGTATCGAAATCACCCACAATGGCCAAACTCATATTGTTGGGCACATAATAATCTTTGTAGTAACGTCGAACCCGCTCAACACTTGCGGCCTGAACGGTGTCGATCGTGCCAATCGTAGACCTTGAATAAAACGTTTCCCCCGGGTACATATGGTAGGGGGCTGCCCGCCACAAATAGCCGTAAGGCTGGTCCAGGCCCGATCTGAGCTCTTCGAACACGGCTTTCTTTTCAGTTTCAAAGTCCTCGCCTGAAAAGTCACCGTGAAACATCATCTGCTCATGGCGATCAAGGGCTCCCTCCAAATCTGTCGGCGAGGACATCAGGATGAATCCCGTGTAGTCGTACCAGGTTGAACCATTGAAATAGCCACCGCGACTGGCAGACCATTCTCCAATCTGGTTTTTGGGGTACTTCTCAGTTCCACGAAACAGCAGCAGGTGCTCTAAATAATGAGAGTTTCCGGCGAAGTCAGGTGCCTCTGCACTGTCCCCTACATGAGCTGACCAGAAAGACGTCACCAGCGGCTGGCTCCTGTCTTCAACCGTAATCACCCTGAGGCCATTGTCCAAGATATGAAGGCGAGGTTGTTGTATTGATTGTGCCGCGACATTCAGGCTACAAAATAACAAGAACACTATTATTGGTTTCATGTGTTGTCCCTATTCAGTTATCCCCCTAAAGTAACGGAAAGAGAAGAGAGCCTCAACTACCCAGATTTATTTGAAGTTTATGCTGAGTTATTCGTCTTAACTTTGGTGGGATAAGATAAAAAGACCAAAAGGATTTTGTATGTGTCTCAAGCCAAACTCATTTCGTCTCTCGTTGCTGTTGGCAGCATCCACGCTTCTGTCTGCTTGCGGTGGCTCGTCGGGAGGAGGCAGCAGCTCACCAAACAATAACGCAACCCCTCCCCCTACTCTTACCGCGACTTACGAGTATTTAACCCCCGTTGCCGGCGACGACCAACTTCCAGTTGCCCACCTTCAGGGCTTTGGCATTCCAGTAGCCCCCTTTGAGGCAATGATGCAGGTGTTGGCAGGTGATGAGTTCGCCTCGGTGGATTCAGTGAGCCTGTTAAAGGCTGGCACACTGGTATTTGACGAAAACTTTAAAACAACCCTAGACTCCCCGGACAGCACCGTAGATCACAACGACATCAACTTACACTTTTTAGCGTC
>CAJWCA010000327.1 GCA_913020395.1 uncultured Cellvibrionales bacterium
TAATGCTTTTGCTGCGCAGTGTTTCGAGTAACTCAGGGCTTTGGGCGGGGGCAATGAAACTGACCAGATGCGCACCCTCCTTCATCTGTGTTACCTCTTCGAGTGTCGGTGCATTGACCTTAAAGATAACGTCGGCTTGCCAGCACTGCTTTTTGGTGGTGAGTTGCGCGTCGGCCGCGGAGAATTCTTCATCGGTGAAGCTGGCTTTGGTGCCGGCACCTTTTTGTATTTGTACAGTGAAACCTAGTTTAATCAGCGCGGCCACAGAAGTGGGAGAAGCTGCGACACGATTTTCACCCGAGAGGGTTTCCTTGGGTATTCCAATGATCATAAGTCACCTTCAAGTCAGATCATTACCGCTAGAATCGCTATTGGGAACTGCGGCATGTTGTTGATTATTATTGATTGTTACCGTCATTAGTCATTCGCATAGTGTTGTACCACTTATTGGCTGAATTTCCTACTTTTAGAGACGGATCACAAGTGGGTGGTGATGACACGATTGCATCTCATCGAATATTCGAATAGTTTCGAGGCTGATGCATCAAACGTAAACCTATTCGGTTCCATGTAATGACTCACGTCAAAAAAATACACGTCAGCGAAACCTACCCACTTCGCCAGGCGATCCTGCGACCCAATCAAGACCTTGAACAATGCCAGTATCCGGGGGATCTAGATGAAAATACCGGCCATTTTGGCGCCTATGCGGGTGAGGACCTGGTGGGTATTGTGTCTATTTATCAATGCAATAATCAATTGTTGTTGCCTGAGGCGGCTTGCCAATTGAGGGCAATGGCTACGGTTGAGCGGGTGCGAGGTATGGGAATTGGGTTTAAACTGCTGCAGCGCGCTGAGGAACACGCTTCGATGCTCTCGATGAAACATATTTGGGCCAATGCCCGAACCAGTGCCTGTGGTTTCTATCGTAAAGCGGGGTATCGCATAGAGGGCGAGGAGTTTGTCATTGCCGGTGTGGGCCCCCACTACACGGTGCTTAAAGACTTGTCATAAGGTTTGCTTGCCTGCGAATCGGCTTAAAGCTTCTATACTCACAACAGAGCGTTAATGAGCCGATAACGCAGAGAGCTGACTGCTATATCAACCGGTCACTCTCGAGGTAATTTCACAATAGAGACGGCCAAAAGGTGTTTTGTCAGTGTGGAATCGAGTGTGTCTACTGTGTTTGTTGATTTGTCCGAATCTGGCACTCTGCTCGGATACCTTGACGCTGGCAACTTCGAACGGCCCTCCCTACATGATTCAGTCTTCGGACTCTGGCCTGGATATTGATATTCCTCGGGCCGCTTTAAACCGTGCGGGGTATAAACTGGCCATTCGTTATATGCCATTGGCGAGGGCGCAAGTTGAAGTGCAGAGCCAGAGAATTGACCTGACCACGCCTTTTTTTAGGGGAGGCACTGATGGTTTGTTTTTGTCAGAACCTCACGTTATGTATCGCCCAACCGCTTTTTCGCTGGCGTCTCGAAACTTGAAGCTTGTTCAATTGGGGGATCTAAAACATTATCGAGTGCACACGTTTCAGGGTGCAAAAGGTTATTTCGGGCGGGAGTATGTTGATGCAATATCACAATCCCCTCACTATGAGGAGCGTCCTGACATGAGTAAGTTAGTGCTGTCTCTGGCGAGTGGGCGTACCGATATCGTAGTGCTGGATTACAATATATTTTCTTATTTTTGGAATCGCGCGATTGGTGATGCTCAAAAGATACAGCTTCGGGCACATTCAATCTTTCCGCCGGTTGCGGCGGTCGCGGCTTTTAATAATGCTGAGATTCGAGATAAATACAATGAGGGTTTGAAGGCAATAATCCGAGACGGTACCCATCAAAAGTTGATGGAGCGACACGTTGAATTATTGCCCTTACTGAAGTAGCCGTGGCACGGGTTCGTCTACATTTCCATTATGGTGTCGCGCATGGCATTGGCAAGCCAGGGGAACTCGTCTCCAAGTTTGGATGACCAATACCAGTACCAATAACGCACTTTATTCCACCAGCTGTCTTCGTCAATTTCACGAACCACATTGGTTTGGTGTTTGATATAAACATGAATCGCCTCAACCTGAGTGTGATCCAGAGTTTCATAAAACCCCACCATGCCTGTGTGACGTTTGGCCCCCCCCAGAACAATACCCATAAAGTCGCGATGGGTGTTTTGGTCCATTAATTTAAGGTCGGGAATCACGCCGCCACTTTCAGTGCTAACGCCGTGACACACGGAACAGTTACGTTCATACAGCTTCTCTCCCAGTTCGATTTGCTTTGAATCTGTCTGGGCATTCAGTGCTACCTCTGGCTGGCTTTCAAGCGGAGAGGAGGGCGGTAAGCTTGCAGAAGAATTTAATTTAAAAACCAGCAGGCGATTGGGGTTGCTGGGATCTTTGGGCCGAGGTCGGCCGGCGGCAAGAACAATGGTGCCACCGGAGCCCTGAGTAACGGCTACATATTGTTCGCCGTTAATGGCATAGGTCATGGGGCCTGCAAGAATGCCGCTATCGGTTTCAAAAGACCAGAGCGAATCACCATTGTCGGCGCGATAGGCATTAAACACCCCTTGGCCTGTACCTTGAAAGACGATGCCGCCCGCGGTGGACAAAATGCCGCCGTTTGAGGCTTCAGGGTATTCTACTTCCCAGACTTTCTCTTTGGCGACCGGGTCCCAGGCGGTGAGATAGCCGCGAATAATGGCGTCGGCGGTCGCTTTGGCAATGATGGGGTCGGGGTGAATTCTCATGCCCCAAAAATCGACACCGGTATTCCAGCGATGCTGCTTAAAGGCAAATTTTTTGTCGGGCGAGTAATAGCCTGGAAAGTGTTGTGCTGGAATATAAACCAGTCCCGTTTGTTGACTAAAAGACATGGGTTGCCAATTGTGGGCGCCAAAAGGAGAGGGCCAGATCAGGCTGCCTCCTGTTTCATTATAGTCGGCAACGGGTAACTCAACGGGGCGGCCTGTGTTCAAGTCGATGTGGCTGGCCCAGTTCACTTGTGCATAGGCATCCGCTGACAGCAGCGTGCCGTCGCGTCGGTCCAATACATAGAAAAACCCATTTTTGGGTGCCTGCATAATGACCGGGCGCTGTTTACCGTCAATCGTCAGGTCCGCTAGAATGAGATGCTGGGTGGCAGTGTAGTCCCAGGAGTCTTTGGGTGTTACTTGATAGTGCCAAACGTATTCACCGGTATCGGGGCGCAGGGCAACAATCGAACTGAGGTAGAGGTTGTCGCCACCACCACTGCTGCGAATGTCTCGGTTCCAGGGCGAACCATTGCCGGTGCCGATATAAAGCAGGTCGAGTTCAGGGTCGTAAGCCATGGCGTCCCAAACCGTGCCACCGCCACCGCCCACTTTCCACCAGTCCCCTGTCCAGGTATCCAGAGCCTGATCCAGCGCCTTGGATTCCTGTGCCTGTTCCGGGTTGCCGGGCACGGTGTAAAAACGCCACAGTTGTTCACCGGTGGCGGCATCAAATGCAGACACGTAACCGCGAACCCCGAGTTCGGCACCACCATTGCCTATGATAACTTTTCCGTCAATGACCCGGGGTGCGCCGGTAATGGTGTAGTGGGAATTTTCAGGCACGGTGCGTGTAGACCACTGCTGCTCGCCGGTTTTTGCGTCCAGCGCAATTAAACGGCCGTCAAAGCTGCCCACAAACAAGCTGGTTTTGCCATTGTCTTCCCAGAGTGCCGCGCCACGGTTGGCCGGGCCGCAGCAACTGTTAATCAAGTGTTCTTTGGGGACCTTGGGGTCAAACTCCCACAACTTGGTGCCGTTGGTGGCATCCAGTGCATAAACCCGGCTCCAGTTGGTGGTGACGTACATCACCCCTTGGTGGACCAGAGGCGTGGATTCCATGACTCGCTTGGTGGGAAAAGTAAAAGACCAGTCCAGCCCCAGTGACTCAACGTTGTCTGAGTTGATATCACTCAAGGGACTGTAGCGTTGCTCGCTGTAGTCTCTGCCATAGTTGAGCCACTCGGCACCCGGTTGAGTGATGCCTGCGGTATTTGGCGTTTGGGCGGCTAGAGCCTGCGAGGTGCCCCAGCCCAATGCGATTAACAGTATTGCGAATGAATACCTGAGACTGTCTTTTTTCAACATACTGTTAGTGTCCTTTCATTTTTTTCTTTATCCAAACAATGGATAAAAATGTGACTGGAGTCAACTGTCTGGTTCCCAATCGGGGGGGCCAAAAAAATAAGCCAGGCACTCTCGTGTTGTGGAGGCATTGCGCATGTCGTGAAACAGTGAGCGCCAGGCCATAAAGGTGATGGTAATGGGATTGAAGGTTTTTACGTCGTTGACTAAACCAAACACGACGGGTGATTGCTCCTTGGCGAAGGTGCCAAATAACCTGTCCCAGATAATCAACAAATTACCGTAATTTTTATCAATGTACTCAGAGTTGGACCCATGGTGCACCCGGTGGTGTGAGGGTGTGTTAAAAACCCACTCCAGCGGGCCCATCGATTTAATGATTTGGGTATGTCCAATAACGCCCCACAATGTGCTGGCAACGCCGGCAACAACGGTGATTGTGGGGTCTAACCCGATCAGGGGCAACACAATAAAAAAGGGAATTTTTGACAGGGGGCCAAACCAGGCCTGGCGAAAGGCTACCACAAAATTCATTTGCTCACTGGAGTGGTGATTCATATGCACGGCCCAAAGGAAGCGGCTGCGATGGGAAATTCTGTGGTAGATATAGAACACAAGGTCGATCAAGACAAAGGTCAGCACCCACTGTGCCCAAAGAGGGAGCGATTGATTGATATCAAAGAGGCGGAACTGATAGAGAAAAAGGTAAAAGCCAAAAATGCCGCCTTTGACCAGCAGTGAAACCATTACATTGCCGGCCAACAAACCCAGTGTGCCAAAGGTATCATTCAGACGATAGAGCCCGCGTTTGCGCCACAGATCAAAGGCAAGTTCCAGGGCAATCATGCCGAGAATAATGGGGATGGCTATGGCATAGGCCTCGTTTG
>CAJWCA010000328.1 GCA_913020395.1 uncultured Cellvibrionales bacterium
AAATCACAAACCCCCGCAGGAAAAACATCGTTCATAAGATCTTTAAAGGGTTCCATATCGATAGAGCCATAGTCCCCATCTTGAATGGCTTGTTTGATACTTTTAAGCTGGCACTTGAAAACAGTTCCTCTAACGTTGCCACCGGCGGCTTGCCTCGGATCGCTATAGCTCGGATAACGCTGCATACACTCACCTGGCGCTTGCTCATTCCAGGAACCATTCCAAACCGCGGGCCCCGAGGCCAACACTTTTCCACTTTGGTCAAAACAGGTATCCACAGCGTTGTCAGGTTTCCCGTGCCTCAGCCATGTCAGTAGCACATCAAATGCCTCGCCTACGGGAGTATGAGGTTTATGTGTGACCCACACCAGGTGGTTATCATAATTACCCTGGCCGTCGATCATACGGGTTCGAGTTGCAAAGGAAGCACCGAAGTGATGCATATCTAATTCGTCTTCGAGATAGTGCCTTAAATCCACAATGGGAATGTCAATTTCACCCAGAAAGACATGCCCGGACTGGAACGCGGCTCTTATCGCGTCGGCACTGGCAACGGACCTGGTGGCAGGACGCTCGAGTGTTCCTTCGCGGATGTTGTGATGACTCCAAGGTGAGAACTTCCAAAAATAACGATTAAAACTCAGGTGACCATAGCGCTCTTGAGCTTGTTCAGACGGCGGTTTCCAACTGCCTATTGAAGCGTTTAGATGAATAAAATCTTTAAGCTCTATACTTCCTTCACGCAGGGCCTGCAAACCGTATTGAACGCCCACATTGTCCCAGGCCTGATTGGCAAAACCCTCTTCATCAGTGCCGTAGAATTGTTTCAGGTCATCCCAGTGAGTCCAATGCGTTTGTTGCCTGACATCGTCGCTATAGTATTCAGCAAAATGTACAAATTGCGGATTGTTAGTCACCGGTGTCAGGCCTCGCCAGCCATTAATACATTCACTACTACCTTCTGCCTGGATCGGTCGGATACCATGCATCAAACGCGCTAACATCATCGAATACGGATATCGTTCAGGCCCCTCTACGCGCGTATTTAAACCCTGAACTTTTTGCCTGGTTGACCAATCCCGCCAGAGAGGGTTGTGACGGCTGGTTTGATCGAAATAGTACTCCAGAAGTTCACAGTCGTACGCATAAGTAATTTGGGTAACCATGTCGGGATAGGCGTATAAAGGAATCAGGCCGTCCAGTAAACCCGGATGGTTTTGCGCGATCAAATATTGCTGTATAGCCCCGCCCGACCCGCCGATGCCAATGGTGAATTCGGGAGCGCCAAATCGCGATACAAAATTTCTTTTCAGGCGATAGGCCACCTCCTCGGCAATCCACATATTATAATGGTTTGAAGTTTGATTGGCGGTAGAATAGATAACCGCATAGCCCTGCTCCAATTGCTCGGCCCTGCGCTTCATGACGCCGGAAATGGAAAGGCGCCCTTGCCGCTTGCCTATGCCCACACCACCACGGAACTGGTAAATCAATTGGCGATTCCACAAACGGGTATCTGCATGCAAGGGGCTGTCTTTGTCGCCTGCGGGCACGATCATGAGATAAAGGTAACGATTGATGACACCCACTTCAATTCGAAACCGGCTGTCCTGCCCACCTCTCTGTAAACGAAACCGGGGAGAGATATCTTCAATGGCCTCGAAGCGATCCGTTTTTAGATTTTTTCCGTAGTACAACACCTTCGAGTGCATCAGGCAATTTTTGCTATAACCCAATACTTTATCGGTACGATTTCCTTTTGAGTTTTCTGCAAAAACCGGTATTCCGATGCCTTCATGATTGTCAACCAAAGGCTGCCCCAGATGGGAGCGCTCTGTCATACAGGCAAATGGGTATTGAAGCGGTCCTGACCAAAGCGGATTTACGGGTCCGGTTTCCCCGGGGTTAATCGGGTAGGTATAGGGGTCTTTGGGCCTGCTCATTTCACGCGGATGAGGCCCGCGATAGGGTTCAAAATGCTGATTGGAATAATGCTCGGGTAAACCCACAACCGCATTGTAAACCGGGTCGGTATTTTGCGTGTAGCTGTAATACAAAAAGCCGTATGCGGCACTGACAGCAACGGTGAGAATACCGGCGCTATAAAGAAAAAAACCGGACACCCACCGGCGTATGCGCATACCCTGGTCCCTCGAGCACAAAGACAGCTTTAGAAAATAGACCAAACGTCTGTTGAATTGACATCTAGAGCCAGCACTGTTTACTTGCCCTACCGTAAGTATAGTTCAGTGTTATAAAAGCGGATTTGTATTTTGAGAATAATCGGGCATAAGAAAATAATGCTCCAGTCAGCTATTTATTTTCTAAGGAAACAAGTATTTAGGTCTATGGAATAATTAGAATTTTTCCCTGCGCCCTGCCCTGTGCAAAATAGCGAAGGGCCCGAGGAAGATCATCAAGATGATAGCGGCGATCTATCACCGGGGTAATCGCATTGGACACAACAAGTTCTGCCATTTGCTGTAAGCCCCCGTTTGTTTCGGCCGCCAGAATACCCATTTTTTTATTTTGGGTTTGAGAAATCCAACTGCCTTTTATTAAGGTGCCCAGGATGTGTTTCATCGTTCCACCGGCCATCACATAGCGACCACCAGGGGCTAGCAGTCGACTGTAGTCAGCCACGGAATGGGAGGCCACGACATCAAAGATAACGTCATACTGACAACCATTCTGAGTGACATCACCCAAGGTGTAGTCATAGACCTCATCGGCGCCCAGTGAACGCATTAAATTCTGTTTTGGACCGCTGTCTACGGCACTGACCCTGGCCCCAAACAACTTTGCAATCTGAATGGCGAAACTACCTGTTCCACCACCCGCACCATTAATCAACACACTCTCTGCGGACTGTAGCTGAGCCTTATTTATGAGCCCTTGATAAGCAACCAGTGCCGCCTGAGGTAGTGTTGCCGCTGCTTCAAAGCTCATAGCAGCCGGCTTAATCATTAATGCCTTGGCCGGTGCACAAACATATTCGGCAAAACCTCCAAAGGTTCCCATCAAATCACCAAACACTTCATCACCGGCTTTAAAGTGACTAATGTTTTTACCGACCGAGACAACCGTACCCGCCACGTCGGAACCAAGAGTCTGATAAACAGGTCTCCGCAAGCCCCAGAGCCTCACATAAAGAGGGCTCCCCTTCAGCATCTCACAATCAGATGCATTCATTGAGGCCGCGCGCACCCTTACAAGAACGTCATTGTCGCCGGGTGCCGGGGTTTCAACATCGACAAACTGAATGTCTTCCGGGGTGCCGTAATGGGTATAGATATTCGCTTTCATTGCGTGTTTAGCTGATCCCTAACCAAGGAAAGAACAACGCTGCCTGCCTTTCTGTCACTGTCAATATAGCGATGGGCCTCAGCAGCTTGCTCAAGTGAAAAACGCTTATCGATCATAGAGCGGATAGCCCCCTGCTCTATTTGCCCTTTCAGGTAATTCAAATCTGTTGTGCTGTGGGATGCGAGCTCGACATAGACTTTCTTTTTACTGAAAAGACCTGAACACACAGACCTCAACATTTGCAGCAAACTGGGAGCGCCCAACAAATAACACCCCTCAGGCTTGAGAGACGCTAAACTCCTGGAGTAGTGGGCCTTACTAACCACATCAAAGATGACATCGTAGGTCTTTCCATTTCGTGTAAAGTCTTCACTCGTGTAGTCAATGACGTGGTCTGCCCCCAGTGCAGTCAACGCTTCCAGCTTGTCAGCACTATCGACGGCCGTGACTTCAGCCCCATCGACTTGGCAATCTGAACAGCATGTAAACCTATGCTGCCGCAGGCGCCGTTAACCAATAAACTCTGCCCTTTTGACAGCCCCGACTTGCGGATAAAATGCAGCGCATTAAAACCGCCTACGGGTACCGCCGTCGCCTCCTCGAAACTCATGTTTGAGGGCTTCATGGCAATTTCTCCGGACTCCGACAGGCACAAATATTCTGCATGCCCCCCAAAACTGATCGTGGTTGAGCCAAAGACTGCATCGCCCGCTGAGAAACGGCTCACTTTGGCGCCAACAGACTCAATAACACCACTAAACTCCTGCCCCAGAATCAGTTTTCTCGGCTTAAAAATGCCCATATACAGCCGAATAGGCAACCAGAATAAAACCGGCATCTGAAACCTCCGCATTTCACAGTCTCCCGCCGTTACAGAGGCCGCATGCACTTTAATTATTACCTCATTGCCTTTCGGCTCGGGCTTGGCGATGTTTTGCAGCTCAAGAACGTCCGGGGAGCCATAGCGGGTGCATACAACAGCTTTCATGGTGAAACCTTTATCACAGTCGAGGATTATTTGTGGATGTTCAACACTAACAACTAGACATAGTGTCTTTGGGCCCCTAAGATAGTGGCACTGTGCCATAATGTCAACAAAGGTTTTTTATGACCACCGAATCCGAAACGTCGTTTCTGGCGAACTACAATATTCACGACTTTGACGTGCCTTTGACCAGTGTTGATATGGCCATCTTTACCATTGAAGATGACATTTTGAAGGTACTGCTGGTAAAAAGAGCGCAGTTCCCGGCTAAAGGCCAATGGGCTCTTCCGGGTGGTTTTATTGACTTAAAGCGGGATCGCAACCTCGACGAAACCGCCAATCGTAAACTCAGGGAAAAAACGGGAGTGATCAGTTCACACCTGGAACAGATTTCCACCTATGGCAGCCCATCCAGAGACCCCAGGGGTTGGTCGGTCACCATTGCGTATATGGCTTTGATTTCCTGTAACGAGCTTAGTCTACAAAGCGATGAAAGCTCAGAAGAAGTTGTCTGGGCTCCCATTGAAGACGTTCGCAATAGCTACATATTAGCCTTTGACCACAGCACCATTCTGGAAGATTGCTACCAGCGGCTTAAAAACAAAGTGCAGTACACCTCCCTGCCTATCAGCCTACTACCCCAGAGCTTTACTTTAAGTGAACTGCAGAGAACGTTTGAACTCATTTT